>JBILPB010000158.1:0-6685 GCA_044374175.1 Bacteroidia bacterium
ATTGCAGATACTTCTGCTGATTTTACTTCTGCCATGGTAATTTTATTATTGAATTCTTTGTGTTAATTGTTGTTTCACTTTTAATAATTGAGAAGAAACACTGTTATCTACCTGTGTATCTTCATATCTCAAAACAAATCCACCTATAAGGGTTTCGTTAATAGTTTCGTTTAAAATTACTTCACATTTAGTAGCATCCTTTACCAGTTGTGTAATTTTGTTGCGCTCTGCATCACTCAATTTAACTGCTGAGGTTACAAACACATTCACAATATGCTTGTGCTTATTATACAATTCTGTAAAACTCCAGCAAATATCAACAAGTAAGCCTTCACGATGATTTTCTAAAAGCATATTCAAATAAAGTATGGTTTGGTTATCCACACCACCTTCAAATATCTCCTTAAAAATAGATCTTTTAATCACAGGCTTGATGACAGGACTTCCCAACATCGCTCTGAAATCGCGGTTTTTGCAAATTTCTTCTATCAGGTTAACGTCCATTTTTAACTTTTCTAATTCAGCATCGTTTTTTGCTAAACTAAATAAAGCCAGGGCATATCTTTTTGAAATCTTATTTCCTTTCATGTGCAGCCTAAATTGTAAAGATTAGTTTAGTTTAACATCGTTAATTAAAGAGGCTACCAAAGTTTTTTGGTTTTCGTCTTTAGATAAATCTTTACGTATAATTTTCTCAGCAATTTCAACCGACATTAAAGCCACCTGACTTTTAAGTTCGTTGATAGCCACCATCTTTTCATTTTGAATGCTGTTACGCGCATCTGCCATAATTCTTTGTGCTTCTTTTTGAGCAGCATCCTTGGCATCGTTAATCATTGTTTCTTTGATTTCACGCGCTTCTTTCAACATTTTATCTTTTTCTAAACGCGCTTCTGCTAACAATTTTTCGTTATTGTTTTGCAATTCTGCCATTTCTTCTTTAGCTTTTTGAGCAGAATTCAAAGCATGTTCAATAGATTCTTCTCTTTCTTGAATCATTTTTAGAATTGGTCCCCATGCAAATTTCTTCATTAAGAAAAATACGATCAAGAAGGTTACCGTCATCCAAAAAATTAGACCAAACTCCGGTTTTACTAAATTCATTTTTTAAATATTGATTGATTAAAACTCTTTTTTTTGTTTTAAAAACTGGTCAATACAGGCAATCCCTGCATTAACCAGCATTTTTTGCTGTAATAAATTACTTAGTTAATACAACTAATAATCCAATTACCATGGCAAAGAAAGCAGCACCTTCAACAAGGGCAGCAGTCAAAATCATGTTGGCACGAATGTCGTTACCGGCTTCTGGTTGACGAGCGATAGACTCTAAAGCACTACCACCAATACGACCAATACCCATACCTGCACCTAAAGCAGCTAAACCAGCGCCTAAGGCAGCAACACCATAACCTAAACCGATGTTGTCGGCTGCAGCTTGTAATAAAACGTTTGATAACATAATTAATTATTTTGAGGGTTAAAAAATGCCCGATACACGGGAATATTGTTATTTATTATTATTAAATTTATTAATGTGCATGCGCTTCTTCATGATGTCCTTCCTCTACTGCAGCACCAAAATAAACAGCACTCAATAAAGTAAATACATAAGCCTGTAAAAAAGCAACCAACAATTCCATCACCATCATAAATACAGTAAACGCAGTTGAGAATAATGAAAATCCTAAACCTGCACCTGTATTCATTTCACCAAATATAAATATCAAACTAAAGAATGATAAAGCAATAATATGACCAGCAGTGATGTTCGCAAACAAACGGACCATCAATACAAAAGGTCTTAAAAACACACCTAAAATCTCGATGGGTGTTAACAAAACCAATACACCAACTGGTACACCTGGCATAGCAAATACGTGTCTCCAATAATGGCCATTGGCATTAATTGTAGTGATGATAAAAGTAATAGTTGCTAAAGTTAATGTTACAGCCACATTACCGGTAAGATTGGCACCAAATGGAGCAATTGGAATTAAACCCATCAGATTATTAATCCAAATGAAAAAGAATACAGTTAACAAATACGGCATAAACTTTTTGTATTTCTTTTCGCCTATGCTCGTTTTGGCAACATCATCTCTAATAAAAATAATAATGGGCTCAACAAATGATTGCAAACCTTTAGGCGCTTTGCCAGGGTTTTTGGTATAAGCATTTGCAACCGAAATAAATATCCAACATAATAAGGTAACACTAAACAGCAATGAAGCTACATTTTTAGTAATTGAAATATCATAAAACGTTTCAGTTAACGCTTTGTTTTCATTGCCATTAAAATCAACAGCAATAATTTTATTTTCGTGAATTTTATAAATAATTCCAGTTTTTTCTGATTCATAAGCTGCATGACCATGCTCAAATCTGCTGCTTGAAAAAATATCTAAACCCGATTCAGAATAGATAATCACAGGCAATGGAATTGACAAATGACCTGCAATGTGCCAATCATGTGCGTCACCAACATGTTCCAAAATCATTTTTCCCGCGTTAAACTTCTCTTCGCCATGTTCAGCATTTGCTTCGTGATTTGCGTTATGCGCTTCTGTTAGTTCTGCTGAGTGTTCAGTAGCCATGGGCGTTGCTAAACTATCGTTTGCAAACGCGGTATTAGCCCCTAACAAAAATAAACTTGTAAGGAAAAGGCTAAAAACTGTTCTTAAAGTATTGATTTTATTGAGCATTTCGTTATTTTTCGACACGTATTTTTTCAATTCGGGCGCAAAGTTACACTATTTTTGTGGATTCAAAAAATTAATTACCGACAGCATGTTTAAAATTTTCAATTTATTTTTTTAAAACTTAATTTTCATTGGCTTTTATTTTGTTCTTGGCAAGAAAATTAAGTTATTAACTGTTAATCATTCCCTATCAGGAATAAAAATTGAAAAAAAAGTCAAATCTGGCTCATGAAAAATTTTACACCCTTTTTAAGATTTAATCGTAATTTGATGTAAAATTTATTACATTCTTGAGTAATTTAATCATATTTTAAAATACTATATTTGTACCTCTTATATTGATTATACCACAAAAATTATATGAAAAAAACGGCATTTAAATTAATTTTGGTTTTAAGTTTAAATTTCACAATCAATTGCACCTTTGCTCAAGTTAATTTTGCGTGGGTAAAGCAAGTTGGCAGTGCAGATTATGAATACGCATATGATATAGCTGTTGACGCTGCTGGAAACAGTTATGCAACAGGTTCCTTTGAAGGGACAGTTGATTTTGACCCTGGACCTGGAATAACAAATTTAGTTAGTGGAACTTCTAATGCTACTTTTATTTCAAAACTTGATGCATCGGGCAATTTGGTTTGGGCAAAACAATTTGAAGGAACTGGCTTTTCAAGTGCACAGGCAATAGTTTTAGATAATGATGGAAATATTTATACTACAGGAAAATTTACTGGATTAATAGATTTTGACCCAGGTCCAGGTGTTTTTAACTCATCTGCATCAAGCAATGATAAAATTTTTGTAACAAAACTAAATGCCGCAGGTAATTTTGTGTGGGCAAAGTATTATACATGTAATGACTATTGTATAGGTACAAGAATTGCTCTTGACGATACTGGTAATGTTTATTTTGCAGGGATGTTCCAAGGCGGACTTACTTTTAGTGCAAGTCCCAATAATTTCGGTCTTAATTCGGTTGGAGAAGAAGATATATATATAGCAAAAATTGACAGTTCTGGAACTTTTGTTTGGGCGAAAAAATTAGGAGGACTTTTAGGTGAAATTGTTAACGGAATAGCAATTGATTCCTTAGGAAATGTATACACTAGCGGTACATTTAGAGTAACTGCTGATTTTGATCCTGGTACAAGTGTTTTCAATTTGACCTCCGTAGGACTAGCAGATGTTTTTGTTTCTAAATTGAATAACCAAGGTGAATTTGTATGGGCAAAAAGTGTTGGTTCTACCTCAAACGAGTATGTCAATGATTTTGCCATAGATAATGCTGGAAATGTTTATACCACAGGTTCATTTTCAGGTGTAGTTGATTTTAACCCTGGAACACCCACACTAAATTTTACTTCTTTTGGTAGCTCGGATGCGTTTATTTTAAAACTAGATGCCGATGGCAATTATGTTTGGAACAGAAGATTAGGAGGAACAGATTATCAGCAATCATATGCAATTGCGCTCGATGCTTCCAATGATGTATACACCCTGGGCGTGTTTTCAGGAACTGTTAATTTTAACCCTTTGGGTAGTCCAGTTAATAATATTACTTCCATCGGTTCAAGAAATATGTACATGTCAAAAATAAGTGCTGCAGGAAATTTTGTATGGGCACAAACTTTTGCAGGAGATAATTTTGATTTTGCAAGTTCAATCGCCATAGATGCTTCAAATAATATTTACAGTCTGGGTAGCTTAACAGGAACTACTGATTTTGACCCAGGTGTTGGCATTTTTAACCTAACTACTTTAGGTAATTGGGATATTTTTATTCATAAATTGTCACCTTCTGTTGCAACTAATATTGCAAATATAGCTCAGCACAACTTTAACGTTTACCCAAATCCTACCAATGGAGAGTTAAGCCTTGTTTTGAACGAAGAATCAATAATTACGATAACAGATGCCTCGGGCTCAACAATTAAAACTCAGGTTTGTCAAGCGGGTAAAAACCAAATATCGCTATCAGATGTGTGTGATGGTTTATATTTTGTGCAAATGAAAGATCGAAATCAAACTCAGTTTGCTAAAATTGTGATTCAAAAATAAACTTATTTCCTAGCTTTCTACAGGGAAATAATATTTGTAATTCTTCATTTTTTAGGGATGTAAATAATACCAATTGTATTTATTAAATAGCCCAAAGCTGTTTTAATAAATTTACAATGTTTAATGCCGATACAACTTGAAACTAGTACAATAAGGCTTGGCCGCAATTGGACTAAATTGTAAGTGTAATCGGTATAATTTATCATTTGCTTTTTGAGTAAAAAAAATTTTTCAAGAAGGAGCAAAATTTATCCTCCTATTATGTTGCTTTAAAATTAAAGCTAAAGTATGCATTAGAGGTTGTTGGTCAACAAAATTTTGCAATAATACCGATGTGAAATAAGGAATGGCCCAAATTTGCTTCACGGCATTTGTCCCAAACTTTTTTCCGATCGGTATTTACCAATGCAAGATTTGTAAGTTATTGGTATAATTTACAAATCACATTGCTATAATATCAAGTGCTCTCGCACTGTTTTGAAATGCAAAATAGGAGTAAGTGCTTGAGATTGAAGCAAAATGATTTGAGTAGATTTCTAACGCTGAATCTTGCTTAAATAAGAAGATTAGAGATTAATTTCAAAAGTTTACAATTTCAAAAAAACTAATATGAATTAAATTTCACACATTTCGTTAGTTTTGTAATCTTAAAATAAAAAATTCAGTACTTCATTTATCCTCAACAACTATTTGATGTTTGAAATGTTATAAGAAATCAATATATAAAATCCTGTGAAAAAGAAAACGGCCGTACTACTCATTAATCTTGGCACACCCGATAGCCCTTCTGTGGCAGATGTGCGCAAATATTTATTTCAATTTTTAAATGACCCCAGAGTCATTGATATTCCATGGTTGTTAAGAGCCATCTTGGTGAATTTGATTATTGTGCCTTTTCGTGCGCCAAAATCTGCAAAAATATATAAGGAATTGTGGACCAAAGATGGCTCACCACTTTTAATTCATGGTAAAATTGTAACGCAAAAATTACAAGAAAGAATTGCATCAAAGGCTGATGT
Organism: Bacteroidia bacterium; assembly: GCA_044374175.1. Classification (GTDB taxonomy): domain Bacteria; phylum Bacteroidota; class Bacteroidia; order UBA4408; family UBA4408; genus CAIKXD01. The sequence continues at coordinate 5,780 of JBILPB010000158.1, forward strand.
TTTTTTTGCCATGCGTTATCAAAATCCAAGTATTGACTCCGTGTTAGAAGAAATTAGAAAAAAGAATTACGCCAAAATAATTGTGATTCCGTTGTATCCTCAATATGCATCCAGCAGCACAGGCTCTACCCTCGAAAAAGTAATGCAAGTTGTTAGTAAATGGTGGGTGATTCCTGAAATTACATTGGTAAGTCAATATTATGACGAAGCAGGTTACTTAGATGCTTTTGCGGAGCGTGGTAAAGCGCACATAAATGACAGTTACGAGCACGTCTTATTTAGCTATCATGGATTGCCCCTGCGCCAAGTAGATAAAGTGTATGAAAATGGACCTTGTTCCGATCATCATTGCGAAGATCATATAGATGAGGAAAATGCATTTTGCTACAAAGCGGCCTGCTTCGAAACCACGCGCCAAATTGCATCACGCTTAAATATTCCACAAGAAAAATATACGGTAGCCTTTCAATCACGCTTAGATAAAAATTGGTTAGAGCCTTTCAGCGATAAGGTGGTAGAAGAACTGGCAAAAAAAGGAATCAAAAAATTGTTGGTATTTAGTCCAGCTTTTACAGCAGATTGCCTTGAAACTACTATAGAAATAGGTAGCGAATACAAAGAAATTTTTGAAGAGCACGGAGGAAAGCACCTTCAATTGGTAGAAAGTTTAAACGATCACCCTATTTGGATTAACACCCTAGAAAAAATGGTCCTTGAACGCCTATAGCTATTAATAAATGAAGCAATTGAGCATTGAAATACATCCCGAAGAAATCAGAAATAAATTGCTCAACTACAGTCAGCAGTTTGAGACTTGTTTTTTTTATGATAGCAATGCCGATGTTAATGGCACAAATAAACTCTCCTACAGAAGTTATGATATATTATTGGCCTTAGGTGTAAAAA
>JBILPB010000241.1:0-3440 GCA_044374175.1 Bacteroidia bacterium
CAGCACTTTAATGAGTTACAAGCTTTTCAGAATGCTCATCAAACTTGGCTTTTTGGTTATTTATCTTACGATTTAAAAAACGAAATAGAAGACTTATCTTCTCGAAATGGCGATGTACTGTCTTTGCCTCAAGCTGAATTTATAGAACCTCAAATAGTGATTACTATTAAGGGAAGCAAAATGGAGGTGATGGCAATAGATGATAAAATGCAACCACAAGCCATCTCAGAAATCATACAGCAACAAAGTGCTCATATAGATGAGTTTTACCCTTCATCAACAATACATCATAAAACATCAAAAGAAAGCTATTTTAATGCATTTGAACAATTTCAACAGCAAATAGCCTATGGCAATATTTATGAAGTTAATTACTGCATTGCCTTCGAAACTGAAGTAAATCATTTCAACTATATTGGCCTTTACACAGCTTTGAATAAGATAAGTAAAGCCCCATTTTCGGCTTATGTAAAGGTTAATCATACTGTAATTATAAGTGCAAGTCCTGAACGTTTCTTAAAAAAAGAAGGCAATAAATTAATTTCACAACCCATAAAAGGAACAGCCAAAAGAGAGCAATCAATACAAGAAGACGAAAAAAACAAAACTGAATTATTTAATAATGCCAAAGAGCGCAGCGAAAATGTGATGATCACCGATTTGGTGCGTAACGATTTAAGTAAACATGCCGCGCGCAATTCAGTAAAAGTTGAAGAGCTTTTTGGCATCTATTCTTTTAAACAAGTGCATCAAATGATTTCTACAGTAGCAGCCAATTTAAATGAAGAATCAAATTATATAAATGCTATCAAGGATGCTTTCCCAATGGGCTCTATGACGGGTGCACCCAAAATCATGGCCATGAAATTAATTGAGCAACACGAACAAATGAAACGTGGCTTATATTCGGGTGCATCGGGTTATATTGATCCAAATAATAATTACGATTTTAATGTGCTTATCCGAAGTATAATTATTAATGAAGCCACTAATAAAGCCCAGTTTTGTGTTGGTAGTGCCATTACTGCCACAGCCAATGCTGAAGATGAATACCAAGAATGTTTATTGAAGGCCAATGCTTTGTTTAATGTATTGTCATAATTAATTACTTTAGCCCAAAGTTTTTAATTCTATGAACAGCAATAACATTTTAGAAACACCTATCGAGTTTTTAAAAGGAGTAGGGCCACAGCGCGCTCAGCTGCTCAAAACGGAATTAAACATCTCCAACTTTGAAGAACTTTTACAACATTTTCCTTTCAGATATGTCGATAGAAGCAAATTTTATAGTATTGCTGAAGTGAATGATGGAGTAGCTTTCATTCAAATAAAAGGATTAATCATTAAAACAGAAACTGTTGGCGAAAAAAGAGCCAACCGTTTTGTAGCCACTTTAAAAGATCATACTGGAACCATTGAATTGGTCTGGTTTCAAGGATTAAAGTGGGTGAGCGAATTTGTAAAGGCGGGCGAACAATATGTAGTATTTGGTAAGCCAACAGATTTTAAAGGGAAATTCTCCTTCTCACATCCCGAAATTGAATTATACGAACATTATATACAGTTGGGTACCGAAGGTTTACACGGTATATACTCGAGCACCGAACGTTTAAAAAATTATGGACTCGATAGCAAAGGAATTTTAAAATTAATGCGTCAATTGTTGAGCCAATTACAAGGTCAATTGCCCGAGTTTTTACCTCAAAGCTTAGTACAAGAAAATAATTTTGTATCACGCGAAGAAGCCTGGAAAAACATACATATTCCTTCCAATGCCAACGACTTAAAAACCGCAGAATTTCGTTTAAAATTCGAAGAGCTGTTTATTATACAAATGCGTTTGCTAAAAATAAAAACCAAACGTAATTTAAGTTATAAAGGAATGGTTTTTGGTAAAGTGGGGCATCATTTCAACTCATTTTATAATGATTATTTACCTTACGAATTAACAGGAGCGCAAAAAAGGGTGATCAAAGAAATTCGAGGCGATATGGGCAGTGGCAAACAAATGAATCGTTTGTTACAAGGTGATGTAGGTAGCGGAAAAACTGTGGTAGCGCTTATTTGCATGCTCATTTCATTAGATAACGATTATCAAAGTTGTTTGATGGCACCTACCGAAATTTTAGCCAATCAACATTATACAACCATTACAGAGTTGTTAAAAGATATGCCAGTAAAGGTTGGACTGCTTACAGGTTCTACAGGCAAAAAGCAGCGCACCATTTTATTCGAAGCACTTCTTAATGGCCAATTACACATTTTAATTGGCACACATGCGCTCATCGAAGAAAAGGTGCAATTTAAAAATTTAGGTTTTGTGGTAATTGATGAACAACACCGTTTTGGTGTAGAACAACGCAGCAAATTGTGGAGCAAAAGTCAGCAATATGTGCCGCATGTGCTGGTAATGACCGCCACTCCAATTCCAAGAACCTTAGCTATGACAGTCTATGGCGATTTAGATATTTCTATTATTGATGAATTACCACCAGGGCGAAAACCTATTTTAACAGTACATCGTTTTGATGATAAAAGGTTAGATGTGTACGAGTTTATTAGAGGGCAAATTGCACTTGGGCGCCAAGCATATATTGTTTATCCGCTCATTGAAGAGTCAGAAAAATTAGATTATAAAAACCTTGAAGAGGGCTATGATATGGTGCTGTATCAATTTCCCATTCCACAATATCAAATAAGTATAGTGCATGGTAAAATGAAAGCCAAAACCAAAGACTGGGAAATGCAGCGCTTTGTAAATGGCACCACACAAATTATGGTGGCTACCACGGTCATTGAAGTGGGTGTAAATGTGCCAAATGCTAGTATCATGTTAATTGAAAGTGTAGAAAGATTTGGGTTATCGCAACTGCATCAATTAAGGGGACGTGTTGGACGCGGAGCAGAGCAGTCTTATTGTATTTTAATGAGTTCACATAAATTAAGTCGTGAAGCCCGCTTACGCATCGATACCATGGTGCGCACAAATGATGGTTTCGAAATTGCCGAAGTAGATTTAAAACTGCGTGGACCAGGAAATATAGAAGGCACGCAGCAAAGTGGCTTGGTAGATTTAAAATTAACAAACATTGCACAAGATCAAGAAATAATAGAGATAGCGCGCAATGCCGCACACTTTTTCATTGATAAAGATCCCGATTTGCAGTTGCCAGAGCATGCCAATTTATTGCATTATTTAAGGCAAAATAGTAAATCAAAATCCAATTGGAGTAGAATAAGTTAAATTAATATTAATATCTATTTGGGCAAATCCGTGCCTCCGAAAAGGAGGCCCGTCCGGGCTGTCCATGCTGCACGGCAGCTTATTCCCATCCCTTTTGCGAAATGATGGGGCGAATTGCGATTCGCCCGTGCCGATGGGGCGAATTGCGATTCGCCAGTGCCTTTTTCGAATTGCGATTGGGCGAATCGCAATTCGC
>JBILPB010000148.1:0-7951 GCA_044374175.1 Bacteroidia bacterium
ATTTAAGACAAAATAGTAAGTCTAAATCTAATTGGAGTAGAATAAGTTAATCTAATATTTATTTGGGCAAATCCGTGCCTCCGAAAAGGAGGCTCGGTCGGGCTGTCCATGCTGCGTGGCAGCTTATTTCCATCCCTTTTGCAATATGGCGTTTTCTTTTATGGAATTCCGATAGGGCGAATTGGGGCGAATCGCAATTCGCCCGTTCTAATTTATTTTTTCTTCCAATTTTTAGGATTATTTTTAATATAATTAGAAATATTAGTAAAGGCGCGCTCGTCTCTAATAATATGATCGTGATAATCTCTTTGCCAGATTTTAAAATTTAAAGCTATTATTTTGTTTCGAGCGAATCGCGATGATGGGGCGAATCGCAATTCGCCCGTGCCTTTATCGAATTCCGATGGGGCGAATCGCGATGATGGGGCGAATTGCAATTCGCCCGTATCGGAATTCGATAAAATTATATTCTTAATTTTCTTAATCGTAGCTATTTTATAGCCTCTAATTATTGATCCTATGGTTTGAGATGGAGATTGAAATTTTCCTATGGAAGATTTGTCCGTTTCTTGGTTATTAAATGTTATTTCTATAATGCCATGTATATGATCTGGCATGATAATAAATTCATGCAGCAGGCAGTTTTTTCTTATAGTTGCTGTATTGAGCCATTCGTTATGAGCAATAGTTCCAAATTCATTTAGGTGCATTTCTCCTTCAATAATTTGTCCAAAAATTGGCCTTTTATTTTGGCAACAAATGGTGATGAAATAAAGTCCTTCCTTAGCATAATTATAGTCCTTTAATCTTATGGATCTTCTATGATGAATATTAGGATTATAATGGGTCATAGTGCATTTATGTTGAAAAAGTAATTTTAGCTTTTATTGAAATATATGATTTGCCGTGGCAATTTCAAAAATAAACATTGTTGCAACTTTGTCAAACATAAAAAGGTTAAAATTTATCAATATCCAGAATAGATAAATCGATAAGAATCATAAAGAAAAGACTATGCTTTTGCGCAAGGGACAGCAGCGGCATCCTTTTTTATGGGGTGCATGTGCGTGGATAAAAAAGATATAGCGAATGGCCCGGTTTTCTTTCCAATTTTTTTGCATAATGCTTAATTATAAAGCGCTTTTTGACATAAAAAAATTGGAAGGAGAATGCGCCCTAACTATTCAAAAAATTTGACAGTGAAACAAGATGTTAATTATTCAATTGTAGAATAAAAATTAATGCCGCCAAAGATTTAATGCTTATTATGTAATGTAAATTTATCTTCTGTTTATGCTACTTTTAGCTTATTAAAATTGCTCTTTTTTAGTTTGTCCACCACATAGCGATTAGAAATTTTGAGTTCTTTTTCGTTAGAGGTTGGGGCTTCGAACATGGCATCTGTCATGATGGTCTCGCAAATGGAACGCAAGCCACGGGCACCTAATTTAAATTCTATGGCTTTATCCGTGATCATTTCTAAAGCCGATTTATCGAAGCTTAATTTGATGCCATCCATATCGAACAATTTAATGTATTGCTTAATGATAGCGTTTTTGGGCTCGGTTAATATTCTTCTTAACGCTGCTCTGTCTAAAGGCTCAAGATAAGCCACAACAGGCAATCTGCCAATTAACTCAGGAATTAAACCAAATGAGCGTAAATCCTGAGGAGATACATATTGCAAATAATTACTTTTATCAATTTCATCCTTATCATTCGCTATATTATATCCAATAACCTGTGTTTGCAGGCGTCTGGCTATTTTTTTATCAATACCATCAAAGGCGCCACCACAAATAAAGAGTATATTTTTTGTGTTTACTGATACCATTTTTTGCTCAGGATGTTTACGACCACCTTGCGGGGGAACGTTAACCTGAGCACCTTCAAGCAATTTCAACAAGGCTTGTTGTACACCTTCCCCACTAACATCGCGGGTTATGGAAGGATTGTCGCTTTTGCGTGCAATTTTATCAACCTCATCAATAAACACAATACCACGCTCAGCTGCAGCTACATCATAATCAGCACTTTGTAATAAGCGCGTTAGTATACTTTCTACATCTTCGCCTACATAGCCTGCTTCGGTAAGCACTGTAGCATCGGCAATGCAAAAAGGAACATTTAATATTTTAGCTATACTGCGCGCCAACAAAGTTTTTCCAGTTCCTGTTTCGCCCACCATTACAATGTTCGATTTTTCTATTTCTACCTCATCAATACTGGTAATTTGAGTTTGTGAAACACGTTTAAAATGATTGTAAACAGCCACACTCAAAATCTTTTTAGCCATATCTTGCCCAATAACATGCTCATCTAAATGCGCTTTTATTTCGGCAGGTTTCAAAAGATTGAGCCTTTTAGGATCTTTGGTTATTTTCTCCTTGCCTTCCTCTGCAACAATACCATGCGCTTGCTCTATACAAAAATTGCATATATGACCGTTGATGCCTGCAATAAGTATTGAAACTTCTTTTTTATCTCTTCCGCAGAACGAGCACTTTATGGGTGTTTTTTCCATTTTTTGATAACGTATTTGTTATTTCCTTATTGTAAACACTTTATATATTGCCTTGTTTATTTTTATCTTGCTATTGCGCTTGTTTCAGCTACCAGAATTGTAAAACAGCTCTATTTTACTGTCTTTTTAATTAGTTTAACTTTTATCTATTATTAACTAATAAAGTTGCAATTGACTCATTATAAAAAAAAGAAAGGTATGAAAAAATCATACCTTTCAAGTAAAATTATTTTGTTGTATTTCGCACCAAAACTTCATCAATCATACCATAATCTTTGGCCTCTTGTGAAGTCATCCAATAATCTCTATCACTATCTTTCCAAACTGTTTCATAATCTTTACCACTATGGTGCGCAATTATATCGTATAATTCTTTCTTTAATTTTTGAATTTCACGCGCTGTAATTTCAATATCAGATGCTTGTCCTTGAGCGCCTCCCATTGGTTGATGAATCATAACACGCGCATGCTTTAAAGCGGTACGCTTGCCGGCTGCACCAGCACATAACAATACAGCGCCCATTGAAGCTGCCATGCCTGTACATATTGTTGCAACATCACAATTGATATATTGCATGGTATCATAAATTCCTAGACCTGCATAAACAGATCCGCCTGGCGAGTTCAAATAAATTTGTATGTCTTTTTTTGAATCAACAGATTCTAAAAACAATAACTGTGCTTGAATAATATTGGCAACATAGTCATTAATACCAACTCCTAAAAAGATGATTCTATCCATCATTAAACGAGAGAAAACATCCATAGAAGCCACATTCATTTGACGCTCTTCAATAATGGTAGGTGATATATAATCGTTGTAAATAGAACTATAGCTATGCAATGAGGCACTGCTTATTCCACGTTCTTTGATGGCAAACTTTTTAAACTCATCTGATGAAAACATAGGGTTTGTTTTTATGGTTTATAATAAAGTAATTTAGTGTTGGTGATAAAAATCTTCAAATGAAACTTCGGTAAAGTTAAGTTTTAGCTTTGATTTTAACAATTCCAATAATCTATCATCATACATTTTTTCAACAATTCTGTTATATTCTTTTTCGTTTTTTAGCACTCTAGTAACAGTAGTTTCTAAATCGCTTTCTTCCATTTCTGTGCCATTATATGAAGCAAATTGTTTTGACACTAAATCTTTCACAAAGTTACGTATATCCGTATCTTTTACTTCAATGCCATTTTGTCTGATTATTTTATTAATCACCATCTGAGTTCTTAAACGTTCGGCATAAATTGGAAATTCTTTTTCAATTTGTTGAGCATTAATTTCCTTTTCATTCACAAATAACAACCATCTTTTTAAAAAGTCTTCTGGTAATTGAATATCATATTTCTTTACCAAACCTGCCACTACTCTAGTTAAAAAATATTTATCGCTATCGGCATTAAACATGCTCGACATTTCACTTTTTATTTTAGCTCTAAACTCTTCAATTGAGGTTACGCTATCGCCATAAACTTTGGTGTACAACTCTTCATTTAATTCTGCAGGTTGCACACGACTTATGTTGGTTATTGTAAATTTAAAACTACTGCTCAAAGATTCTGCCTGAGCAGGCGTAATGCCTAGCATTCCGGCTAAATCAGTTACGTTACCAGACAAATCATGTGGATCAACGATAAGATGATTGCCTTTGCTTAAACCAATTAAAGAAGCAAGCGCTTGTTCACTTTTTACTTTGTCAGTGGCAATGGTAGATGTTTTTTTTATACCATTTTCTGCCTCATTTCCATTACTGTTTAATTCAACAAAATCACCAAAAACTAAGTCGTTTTTTTCTATCTGATCTGGATGATTAACTTTACCATATCTGCGCTGCATATCTTCAATTTCTTTATCAACAAGCGCATGTTCCACTTTTATCATTTTATATTCAAATGGCTCTTGTTCAATTTCAACGTTGAATTCAGGTGCATGCCCTAATTCAAAGGCAAATTCAAAATTTTGTTGGGTTTCCCAATCCAGCCTATCATTTTGATTCAATGCTGGAATAGGCTGGCCTATAATTTCAATTTTATTAGTCGCAATATATTCGTTAACAGAATTGTTTAAAACTTTATTTACTTCGTCAGCCAAAATAGATTTACCATACATTTTTTTTACCATTCCAACAGGCACCCTTCCTGGTCTAAAACCAGGCATGCTGGCTTTACGCTGCATTTCTTTCAATTGAGTATCAACCCTTTGCTGGTAGTCTTCGGGGCCTAATTTTACTTTTAAAATAGAGTTTAAATCGCTAACTTTTTCGTGTGTAATATTCATTATACTTTTCTAAAAATTTGGGTGGCAAATATAGTATTTTTTAATGCTGAGTTTTCTAAAATTAGAATTCTTTAGCGCAATTAATTATTATTAATGCAAATAATTATTATTCAAGCATTTTTACTAATATTGTAAATTGTTGTTAAATCTATTCATTTGTATACTACATGGAACGTTTTTGTAGCGATTGTGGAGAAAAATTGGTTGGCAGGGCTGATAAAAAGTTTTGCAACGATCAATGTCGCAATAATTTTAATAATAAAGCAAACAGCGATACTAATTCTGTAATGCGAAATATCAATAATATTTTGCGTAAAAATAGAAGAATAATGGAGGAGTTGGCATGCAATGAAGAGGGCAAAGCTAAATCAACAGGAAAGAAATTAAAAGAAAAAGGGTTTAATTTTAACTACTACACGCATACCTATCGCACAAAAACTGGCAATACTTATCTTTTTTGTTACGAATATGGGTATTTACCTCTTGATAATGATTTTTATATGGTGGTAAAAAGAATAGAAAACAATCAGTGAAATTAATTTTGAAACACAACAATAGCCTCAATAAATTATATTTTAGAGTTGCTTTATACGCAATAATCCTGCATGTTTTTTGCGCTCCTTTGAGTTATGCGCAACAGTATGATTTTAGATCTTTTTCTTTGGAAGATGGTTTATCGCAAAGCGAGGTCAATTGCATCTTTCAAGATTCAAGAGGATATATTTGGGCAGGGACCTCGGGTGGTGGCTTATGCCGTTTTGATGGGAAGGAATTTACCTCTTATGAAACTGAAAACGGACTTGCAGGTCAAATCATTACTGATATCAAGGAAGATAAAAAGGGAAATCTTTGGATAAGCTCAACTTGGGGTGGTATCAGTAAATTTGATGGTAAAACATTTACGATATACGATCATACTAAAGGGCTTCCCGACAACTATACTTCGAGTATTTTAATAAGCAATGACGGTAAAGTATATGTTGGAACCGGAGATGGTTTATGCTGCCTACAGAATAACAGGTTTGTGAAAATTAAACAATCGCAAAAAGAAAAGTTAGTTGTTTCTGATCTATTACAAGATAAATTTGGAAATATTTGGGTAGGTTCCTCAGCCGGCTTGTTTAAAGTTAAAAACAATGAAGTAGTTGCGCCATTTAATGCCACAAAGGAATCTATAAGTTCTTTAGACATCGATAAAAGCAACAGACTTAATATTTTATTAGGTGCCAATAAATTGTTATTGCAAGAAGTTGGTAAAGATGGCGCGCTTTCTAAAGCACTTGATATTACTCATGTTTTACCTAAATTAAATGAAGATAAATATTTTGGTGTTTATATTGATAACCTCAACAGAAGATGGTTAACAACATTCGAATCAGGTGTTGTTTGTGAAGAAGGAAATGAATACTTTTTATACAACACAAAAAGCGGTTTGCCAACCAACAGAATTATTGCAGTATATCAAGATAATTCGGGATGCCTTTGGTTTGGCTCAAGAGGTAGTGGTTTAGTTAAATTTAAAGATCGCTCTTTCGAGTACTTCGATGAGTTTGAGGGCCTAAATGATGGTGAAGCTTTTTCTTTGCAACCAGATTCATCTGGTAACCTTTGGATAGGTACGCTTACGAATGGCCTTTATAAATTTGATGGCAAAAAAGTGGTTAGTTTTAAAGATAATGCGCTATTTAAAAAATTCAATTTCAGAAGTATCTGTTTGCTAAGAAATAAAAAAATTCTTATTGGAGGTTCGCGCGGAGTTAGATTATATGATGGAAAAAACTTTTCTCTTTTGCCAGGTATACCAGATGAACCAAGGATTAAAGCAAGTGTAATTTATGAGGATAAAAATGGAGATATTTGGATAGGAACTTTTGGGCAAGGCTTGTTTATGTATAGTAAAGGGGTGCTTAAAAATATATCAAATTTTAAGGAGGGTCATGTTTTAAATATTTACAGTATTTGCGAAACAGAAAACGACCTTTTAATTGGAACTGGCGATGGTGTTTATACAGCCAATGCTGGCTCATTTAGACAGAACAGCATGAAAGAAAATTTGTGTAATTATTTTATAGGTTGCATGGTTAAAGATCATATTGGCAGGGTATGGATTGGTACCGACAAATGTATTGCAATGTGGGACGGTAAAAAAATTAACAACTATGGTGTTGAGGATGGTTTTACTTCAGGTACAGTTTATTCAATAGTTTGCGATAAACAGGGCAACATTTGGGTTGGCACTAATAAAGGAATTGACAAAGTAAGTTTTAATGCAGATGGTAGCATCTTACAAATTAAAAATTATGGATTTAATGAAGGATTTAAGGGTGTGGAGTGCAACTCGCGTTCTGTATGTATGGATAGGTATGGCAATCTATATTTTGGGACTATAAAAGGCGTAATAAAATATAATGTTTCTTTAGAGTTGCCTCAAGTTAATTTTCCTACTAAGGTTCAAATTGAATCATTCAAAGTTAATTTCAATGATTATTCAGATGCAACAAATGAGTATATTGATTATTGGTACAGAACTCCTAAAAATCCAAAGTTGCCTCATAATATTGAGCGTATTTCTTTTTCTTATAGTTCTATAAACCGCGCTTATCGGGCTAAGTTGAAGTATTCTTTTATGCTCGAGGGATATGACACAAAATGGAGTCCATGGGCAACAAGCACAAGTGCTTCTTATTCTAGTTTGAGACCTGGTAGCTACACTTTTAAAGTTAAGGCCCAAACCAATAATAAAGTTGAAAGTAAAATTGTTGAGTTTCCATTGGTAATTAAAACGCCATTTTACCTTAGTTTTTGGTTTATCATTAGCTCCATTTTTATTATTATTTATTTATATTATTTGTATATTAAATTAAGAAAAGCTAAAGCAAAAAATGATTTAGAGGCACTCGAAAAGGTAATTTCAGAGCGAACATTTGAAATCCAAAAACAAAGTGAAGAAAAAGAAATTTTACTCAAAGAAATTCATCATCGCGTAAAAAATAATTTACAAGTGATCAATAGTTTAATTAATATTCAATCATCTTATGTTGAAGATGAAAAGGCACTAAGCATATTTGAAGAATGTAAAAATAGAATACGCACCATTGCACTTATTCATGAAAAACTATACAAATCCAATGATTTCAAAAAAATAA
>JBILPB010000191.1:0-5008 GCA_044374175.1 Bacteroidia bacterium
GTAAATCGTAAATCAAAAATTCAACAATCGTAAATCAACAATCGTAAATCGTAATTCGTAAATCATCAATCGCTACTCAAAATAAGCAAATAGTTTTATGGTGTAAAAATTCTGTTTACATTTAGGGCGCAATATCAACCTATGCTAGCACCCCTAAAAAATTATATCAGTACAAAACATGATGTGTTCTATAAGATCGCACTTGTTTTATTGTGTGTGTCAGTTATTGTTTATGTTTTTCCTAAAACCGTAAAGTTTAAATACAGCTACCAAAAAAACAAACCCTGGCTGCACGAAGATTTGATTGCTCCTTTCGATTTTGGCATCAATAAAACCGATAGCGAAATTAAAGGAGAACAAGATGAATTAATAAGCAACAGCAAACCCTATTTTAAAATTGACAATACCGTTTTTGCTAATGTAGCTAAAAACTTTCCCGGTGTTTTCCAAACTGAAGCCCTTGCCTCGGGCCTTAAACCTAATGATAAAAGGTTTGAATTGAATAAAGCTTTTTGCCTGCGCGTGCTTAACGATATTTACGGAAAAGGGATTTTAGAAGCCAACCCTCAACTGGATAACAAAACCAACGATTTTACCATTTACATCGTTAACAACAACATTGCCGAAGAAGTAGAACTTAAGCAGGTTTTTACCATTGTTTCGGCCTTTAACTATTTAAAAAGTAATTTAGCACAAGAAACCGGACTTTCCGAAACCCTTATCATGCGCGTGTTTGAAAACTTACTGCAACACAACATAAAATTTGATGCAGCCACCACCACAAAAACACAAAAAGAACTGTTCGACAATATTTCTTTAAGCCGCGATATGAAACAACAAGGAGAGCGTATCATCTCGCGTGGCGATATTGTTGACCAGGATAAATTTAAAATATTAGAATCGCTCAAGGCAGAGTACATTGCGCAAACTGGTGGCAGTTCTAACCTGTATTACATTATGGGGGGCCAGTTTGTGATGGTAGCCATGAGTATTTTATTACTCCTTATTTTTTTAGCCCTCTTCCGTAAAGATATGTTGGCCGATAGCAAGGTGCTCTTTTTTATTTTATTAAATGTAATGCTCACCGCTACCATGGTAGGCATTGCTTCACGTTTTAAAATTGCCAGTATTTATATTTTGCCCTTTTGCATTTTCCCCATTTTGGTACGATCCTTTTTTGATACACGTGTGGCCCTGTTTATGCACCTTTCCAGCACCTTAATTATTGGCATTATTGCCCCCAACCCTTTCGAATTTATTTTTATACAAATTGCCGCGGGCTTTTTTGCTGTATTCAGCATCTTAGATATGCACCACCGTTCCCAATTATTTATTACTGTTGGCATCATTTTTATTACTTATAGCCTGGCCTTTATTTCCTACTCGGTAATGCTCGAAGGCACCTTAAACAATGTAAATTACGCCACCCTGCAGTGGTTTGGCATCAGCGCAGTATCCGTATTATTTGTGTATCCGGCCATTTTTATATTCGAAAAAATATTTGGTTTTGTATCAGAAGTTACCCTCATGGAGCTCAGCGATATCAACTCTCCCCTACTCCGCACCCTGGCTTTAAAAGCGCCCGGCACTTTCCAGCACTCTTTGCAGGTAGCCAACCTGGCCGAAGAAGCCATTATTGCCATTGGCGGTTCCTCCTTATTGGTGCGCACAGGCGCCCTTTACCACGATATTGGCAAAATGGACATGCCCATGTATTTTATCGAAAACCAAAGCGCAGGCGTAAACCCGCACAATGAACTCAGTTTCGAAGACAGTGCCGCCATTATTACCGGCCATGTTACCAAAGGCATTGAAATAGCCAAAGAAAACAACCTGCCCGACCAGTTGATCGATTTTATACGCACCCACCATGGCACCACCAAGGCCCAGTATTTTTACCAGAGCTTTTTAAAAAATTTCCCTGACGAAGAAATAGATGTAAGCGTGTTCCAGTACCCCGGCCCTATTCCTTTTAGTAAAGAAACAGCCGTGTTGATGATGAGCGACTCTGTAGAAGCCGCCAGCCGCAGCCTCAAACATTACGATGCTGATAGCTTGGAGAAACTGGTAGACCGCGTGATAGACTCCCAAATAGCCCAAAACCAATTTGCCAATGCCGATATTACTTTTAAAAACATTACGGTGATTAAACGCATCTTTAAAAAGAAGTTGAGTAATATTTATCATTTAAGGATTGAGTATCCGCAGTAGTATTTAAGGAATTAAAGAATACTTAAAGAATGGAACATTTTTACTACCATACAGATGAATACATTTATTTTACAATTCTTATGTTTACTGCATACGTATACTTAGGAGGCATCTACTATTCAAACAAACATAAAGATAGGGCCCTTGAGGCGCAAGAAGACCAAGTTAAAATTGAAGTTGAAAAAACACGCATCGCTAACGAAATGCACGATGATTTGGGAGCCGATTTAAGTAACCTATTATTTAAATTAAGAATCTATCAAAACAGCAAGGGGAATAAGCATTTAGAAGAATATCATGAAATCGAAAACTTTACAAAAGAGATTATTAAAAAAGTAAATGAAACCATTTGGACCTTGAATAGCGAAAAAGATACCCTCCTTTCTTTGAGCAATTTCATGCTTAAATTCTCAGATGAATTTTTAGGTAAAACAAATATTGCCTATCTATTTCAAAGAGCGGATGACTTGCCAGAAATAGTAGTTTTGATAGAAAAAAGAAGAAACATCTTTCATCTCTATAAAGAAACCTTGAAATATATTGTTTGTTACGAAGGGCTTGTATATGTAAACATCAATCTAAAATTTGAAGATCATCATTTATTGATTACGATAAGCTATGAGTGCAACACAGGGCAAATCATTAAAACCGAACAGGATAATTTACTAGATTTGATGCAAAAAAGAATTGAAATACTTAACGCAGCATTTATAAATGAAATGATTAATGCTACTAAAAATGAAATGCGCTTTAAAATTGAGATTTAATGAAGGGTTTCAACCATCAACATTTTTAATGATTGATTTTGTTTAACAAAAAAATAAAGCATAAGTAAGTGTTCGAAAATTACGATTATTCAGAAAGTTTTATTCACAAGGCTATTCCATATATCATGCAATGGTCTTTTTATACTTTAATTGGACGATTTATCTATTTAAGAATTAAGGATGCAGTCAAGAGAAAAGTTGGGAGCAAACAAAAACTGAATGAAGTTAGAACCAAAATAGCCTATGAAATGCATCAGGAAATCGGCAATGATTTGAATGCATTGGTGTATAAAATCAAAAATTGGCATGCAAAAAATGGCAATAGCTTGAGCGAAGAATTTAAACAACTAGAAAACACCACTGTTCAAGTAATTGCCAAAGTAAATGACATTGTGTGGTCACTGAACTCCGAAAAAAACAATTTAAAAGAGTTACAAATTCATTTGATTACCTATGCAGAACAAACTCTAAAGAATGCTGATATCTCTTCTACTTTCAATGCTATAACCAATGTGCCTGCCAGAAATATTGAGCTTGAAGTAAAAAAAAATATTTACCTCCTGTTTAAAGAAGCCATCAACAATGTTGTTAAACATGCTCAGGCAAGTCAGGTCCAAATTCAATTTAAATACCATCTAAGAAAATTACAAATTAGCATTGCAGATAATGGAAAGGGCTTTGATGCCAACCTTATTATTAAAGGCAATGGGCTTGATAGTATGCATCATAGGATTAAACAACTCAATGGGAAAATTGAATTCATTCAAAATCAACCCAAAGGCACCATCGTAAAATTTGAATTAAAAGTATAAATAATTATATTTGTTTTAAAACTTAAAGTACATTCATTATGGATAATGAAATCATTACAGTTGCGCTAGTGGAAGACCACGCTGAGTTCAGAACGAGTTTATGCGAATACATCAATCATAACAAGTCGTATCATTGCACACCATATCCCAACAGCCAAAGTATTTTGGCGCACATTAAAGAAACTCATACTTGTCCTAAAATTGTATTAATGGACATCAATATGCCTGGGAAAGATGGTATTGAATGTACACAAATCATTAAGAATAAATATCCAAATACTTTGGTGATGATGTGCACCAACAGTGAAGATGATGATAAAATTTTTAAAGCCCTACAAGCTGGCGCTACAGGCTACATTTTAAAACAAGATACAAGCAATGATATTTTTAACGCCCTAGAAAATTTATTGCATGGTGGCTCACCCATGAGTCCAGTAATTGCAAGAAAGGTGGTTGAATCGTTTAGTCAAATTAAAAAAAATGAATCGCCTATCGAAATGCTCTCCGAAAGGGAGAATCATATCCTAGAACAACTAGCGGCAGGCATGCGCATTAAACAAGTGGCTGAACAAAATTTTGTTTCAATCAATACCGTTAAAACGCACATCAGAAGAATTTACAATAAACTCCAGGTAAACACGCTCATGGGCGCTGTAAATATTATGAAAAAATAATGCAATTATTAAAGGCGGAAGCGCACCCCTTGTGTCGTTTTCAGCGTCATTGCGGCCTTGAGCCGCAATCATACAATCACACTTCATACTTTTAAAAACGAAGAAGGATTATCAGCTAACGATTTGTTTTAAGAGTATTGAAGAAACTTCTTGATGCGGGTCAAGCCCTAAAGATCTTAGAAATGGTTATCTTTAGGTAAAAAGTCTATTCCTTAACTTAATGACCTTGAGCGCTAACCTCCATGTTTTCAGAGCTTCCACCTTTAGTATTCATCCTCTTTTTTTAGGCGATTATTAAATTTTGTGTTATGACCTAAAGTATAAAAGGTGGAAGCTCTCTCGCACATGGTTTTTAGAGCTTCCACCTTTAGTATTCATCCTCTTTTTTTAGGCGATTATTAAATTTTGTGTTATGACTTAAAGTTAAAAGGTGGAAGCTCTCCCGTAAATGGTTTTCAGAGCTTCCACCTTTAGTAAAAATCTTCTTTTTTTAGACGATTTTTAAATTTTGTTTTTGACTTCAAATATAAAAGGTGGAAGCTCT
>JBILPB010000059.1:0-17852 GCA_044374175.1 Bacteroidia bacterium
AATAGTGACAACAATAGCACTATTTATTGGATTAGCAGCCATCAATATTAGTGGTGCCGGAAGAGGCATAAAACTTCCTGCTTCAACAGAAAAAATGGAAGTTACAGCACAAAAACAAACAGCATCAGAGGTTATTTTACATATTTTTCCTGAAAATATAGCCAAATCGATAGCCGAAGGTCAAATTTTACAAATTGTAATTTTTAGTATCATTTTTGGAATTGCACTGGCCATGGTAAGCGAGGCTAAAAGGCTTCCTGTGCTCGAGTTTGCTGAAAGTTTATCGGAGGTAATGTTCAAATTTACTAACATTATTATGTATTTTGCTCCAATAGGTGTTGGTGCGGCTGTGGCATACACCATTGCACACATGGGATTTGAGGTGCTATCGAACCTTGTACAGTTACTTTTAACCCTGTATGCAGCCTTGATTGCCTTTATATTATTGGTGCTTGTTCCTGTTGGATTAATAATAAAATTGCCGTTTAATGCATTTATAAAAGCAATAGCTGAGCCTGTTTCCATAGCATTTGCCACCACAAGTTCAGAGTCGGCTTTGCCTAAAGCCATGGAAGCTATGGAAAAAATAGGCGTTCCCCGAAAAATTGTGTCGTTTGTAATGCCAACCGGGTATTCATTTAACTTAGATGGAACCACTTTATATTTGGCCTTGGCTTCTGTTTTTGTGGCTCAGGCTGCTGGAATTGAAATGACCTGGGGTGCACAATTAATCATGGTTTTTACTTTAATGCTTACGAGTAAAGGTGTTGCTGGTGTTCCAAGGGCTTCCTTGGTTATTTTACTCGGTACAGCTGCTTCTTTTAACTTACCAACCGAGCCAATTTTTGTAATTTTAGCAATCGATAGTTTAATGGATATGGCCCGAACCTCTGTAAATGTAATTGGCAATTGTTTAGCGACTGTTGTAATTGCCAAATGGGAAAATGAATTTACACCTCCTACAGAAACAGCAAAGGATTGAAAGCAATTTATTTCAAAAAAAGGCACATGATTTAACTCTTTTCAACAATCAAATCTTAATATCTAGGTATAAAAAGTTTTGAAATTCAAAAATTTTGATATACTTTTGCAACATGAAAAAAATAATACTCTTTTTAGCTATCGTGAGTTTGCCTAAATTAAGTTTCTCACAATTTAAATGGGATTTTGGTGGTTCACTAGGTGCGTCTAACTATTTAGGTGACATTGGTGGTAAAGAAAAGCCGCGCAGAGACTTTGTCTATGACATGAATCTTACCCAAACCAGATTAGCTGCTGGTGGTTTTGCAAGATACAAGTTAACACCTGTATTTTCTGTGAAAGGATCTTTGAATTATATCAGAATTCAAGGAAACGATGCTTTGAGTCCAAATCCTGAGCGTTTTTCCAGAAACCTCAGTTTCAGAAACAATATGTTTGAATTATCAACAGTAGCTGAATACTACTTTTACAAGTCAAGCGATATGTCAGGCAGACCAGGTTTAAGAGGTAGTAAAAAGCGTGTTGATTTTAGAACCTACGTTTTTGCTGGAGTTGGTGCATTGTATAGCAATCCACAAGCTGATTACAAAGGTAGTTGGGTAAATTTAAGAGATTATAAGACTGAAAATGTTTCCTATGGCCTAGTTACAGCTATTGTTCCGGTTGGTTTAGGTTTAACCTATACCATTAATAGACATTATCGTTTTGGATTTGAGTTTGGTTTTAGACAAACTTTTACTGACTATTTGGATGATGTTTCTACCAATTATGTACCTGAAGTATTTGAAAGTGAAACAGGTAAGGTTGGTAAACCATACAGTACTGATAGAGCTAATCTGGCTAACAGAAATGTTGAGTTTACTGCCGATGCACCTTCAAAAATTCCAGCGGCAAATTATGGTTGGTCAAAAGAATTCAATGGTGATAAATTAAACAAAAGAGGCGATGATACTCATAATGATAATTATATGACTGCATCTCTTAGTTTTAGTTATGTTATTAAAGGTAAAAACAAATTCTACAAACAAAAGTATAAGAGTTTAAGTCAACGTAGAAAAGTTGTTAAACGTAAAACAAGAGCTAAATTCTAATCATTTAAAAGCGGGAATTTCCCGCTTTTTTTTTGCTTTTTAAATCACACTTATTTAATTACCTTTGTAAAAAATAAATGCAAATGATATCAACAATACTACTCGGATTTTTAGGCGGACTTGGCGGAAGTGAAGTCATCCTTATTGTAGCAATAATATTATTAATGTTCGGAGGAAAGAAAATCCCTGAATTAATGAGAGGCCTTGGCAAAGGGATAAGAGAATTTAAAGATGCTTCAAAAGGCATAGAAGAGAAAAATGACGTGCAGAAAAATTAAATTTATTAACCAGTTACATAAAAAATCCAATGAGTTTCATTGGATTTTTTATTTTTACCAAACTCATCATAAATAAGCCTGTTAATATTATTCATTAATTTATGAATATATGGAATAATATCCCTTTCGTTAGACTATTGATAGCATTCCTTTTGGGAATATTACTTGCTATTAATTTTTTTGATCATCTCAGCTTCAATTGGTTATTATTCATTATCCCAATAACGCTTCACTATATTTTTAATCAATGGTTTAAACTTAATTATCAATACCGATTTATTAAGGGAGTACCCATTTTACTCATTTTTGTTTTCACAGGTATCAAGCTGGTTGAGCTTCACACCCAAATAAATTACAAACATCATTTTAGTAAAAATAGTTACACCTATTTTTTAGTTAAAATCGCTGATCCTCCAAAGAACAAACAAAAAACGCTTAAAATTATTGGAGAGGTAATTGCCACACAAACTCAAAACGCTTTTATTCACAGTTCAGGAAAAATACTCATCTATATCGCAAAAGATGAAAAGGCAAGCCAATTGAAATATGGAGATATTATATTGTGTAATTCAAAAATATCGAGCACACCTGAACCCAAAAATCCATTTGAGTTTAATTACAAAAAGTATTTAGCTTTTCATCAAATATATCATCAAACCTACTTAAACAGTAATAATTGGATTTTTACTAAGAAAAATGATTCCAATTTTATCATGGAAAGCGCCCTTCAAATGCGAAATTACTTGTTAAGTTTAATTTCAAAATTCAATATCAAGGGTGATGAATATGCTATTGGCTCTGCACTGATTTTAGGCTATGAAGATAATTTATCAAATGAAGTTATTGGTTCTTTTGCTGCCACAGGAGCACTACATGTGTTAAGCGTTTCGGGCTTGCATGTTGGCATTGTATTTATAGTACTAAACTATTTACTTCAATTTTTAGGCAATAGTAAACCGGCCAGAGTTACTCGATTTATAATATCGATAAGTGGTTTATGGCTATATGCACTCATTACAGGCCTATCACCATCTGTTTGGCGCGCTGCCGCCATGTTTAGTTTGATTACCACAGGAAAGTTTTACAAAAAAGACATTAGTACCTTTAATATTGTTGGATGCTCTGCATTTCTATTGCTTTGTATTAATCCATTTATGATTACTGAAGTTGGTTTTCAATTATCTTATTTGGCAGTGATAGGTATTGTTACATTGCATGAGCGATTTTACAACCAAATCAATATTAAAAATAAAATATTGGATAATATCTGGTCAATAAGCTGCGTTTCTGTTGCTGCCCAGCTCGTTACTTTTCCTCTAGGACTTTTGTATTTTCATCAATTTCCGAATTATTTTCTTTTTTCCAATTTATTGATTATCCCATTA
This sequence comes from Bacteroidia bacterium, assembly GCA_044374175.1. Taxonomy (GTDB): domain Bacteria; phylum Bacteroidota; class Bacteroidia; order UBA4408; family UBA4408; genus CAIKXD01. The sequence continues at coordinate 3,736 of JBILPB010000059.1, forward strand.
TCAACTATAATACTGTACACGGGAATATTGCTATTGTCAATAGCAAAAATACCGTTTGCAGGAGTGCTCATAGCAAAAGTTTTAAATGCTTTACTATGGATTTTAAAATATACTGTTGCCGTATTTGAAAATCTCCCTTATGCAATAATTGAAGGCATTTCAATCACCACCTTGGATACATTTATTATTTATGGAATTCTTTTAAGTATGCTTTTTTATTGGATGCATAAAAAACTAATGTACATAAATGTGGCTATGGTACTTGGTATTGTTATTTGTAGTTTGCAGTTGATAGAAAAATTTGATCAAGCAAAACAACAAAAAATGGTGGTTTATTCCATCAATAAACACGCGGCAATTGATTTTATTGCAGGAACAAATAATGTTTTTTTAGGTGATTCGTTCTTATTGAGCAATAAAGACAAAATAAGATTTCATCTTACTCCTCACTGGAATGAACTGGGATTAAAACAAACTAAAACACTTATAGCTAACAAGCACTATAAATTTAAAACCGCAACATTAGCATGTGATGGTCACTATTTATATTTTAAAAATAAGATCATTTTAAATGCAACCATTGACGATTTTCAAATAAAAAGTCTTTTGTACAAGCCTGAAATTATACTATTAAACAAAGTAAATCTTGCGAAATTTAATGTAATTTTCAAATTATTTCCTTATGCAAAATACATATGTGATGGAACAATATCTAAGTATCTTTACGAGCAGCTAAAGCTTAAAAATCGAGGTTTGGATTTGAGAAGTGTTATCAATGAAGGTGCAATAATTATAGAGGCATGAAAGAATTTTTAATCGAATTAAAAGTATTGTTTGGGCTGGGTAAATGGTACAAAGTTTTCAACTCGTTTGAGTCGGCAATGACTGCAATTCCTGATAAAAAATCAATGCTCGTTCATTTAGGCAATGTTGAAATTTGTTTGGCACGCAATGAGCATAAAATAAGTGCTTTTTTAAACGTATGTCCACATCACCAAATGCCTTTAAACAGAGGTGCTTTTAACGAAAAACAAGAATGGATATGTCCTTATCACCGACATTGTTTTGATCTTAAAAACGGGAAGAATATAACCATGCCCGAGACCAGTAAACTTCCATTATTTTATGTAAAAACCAGTCACAAAGGATTGTTTGTTTACAAATCAAATAAGCAATAATTTAGCTAAAAGACTTTTAGAAATTAGGTTTGTGTAAATATTTAGAATAAAATTTCTCAATATTCATAACGGCCTCATCAGCAGTATCTACTAAGCTAACCAATTCTAAATCTATTTCATTGATATTTTTCTCTTGTTCTAACAAAGAACTTTTTATCCAATCGATGAGCCCACCCCAATATTGTTTTCCTACCAGTATTACAGGAAACGCTGCCACCTTTCTTGTTTGTATTAATGTTAGCGCTTCAAAAAGTTCATCCATAGTACCAAAGCCACCAGGAAGCACGATAAACCCTTGTGCGTATTTCATAAACATAACTTTACGCACAAAGAAATAATCGAAACTTATTAGTTTATCTACATCAATATATGGGTTCGAATATTGCTCATGTGGAAGTTCAATGTTAAGTCCAACTGACATACCGCCACCTTTGTTTGCCCCTTTATTGGCTGCCTCCATTATTCCTGGGCCACCACCGGTAATAACGCCATACCCTTTTTGGGTAAGTTTAAATGCTATTTCTTCGGCTAAGATGTAATATTGATTCTCTGGTTTAGTTCTTGCACTTCCAAAAATTGAAACGCAAGGTCCTATTTTTCCTAGTTTTTCGAATGCTTCAACAAACTCGGCCATAATTTTAAAAATTTGCCAAGAGTCTTTTACTTTAATTTCGCTCCAATCCTTAGGTTGGAATGCCTTTCTAATTCTTTCTTCTTCGTTCATATAAATAATTTTAGCTTAATAATTTGGCTTGTTGTTTTAGTTCTAATTTTAAGTATTGAGCTGTATAGCTGCTTTTGTGCTGAATAACTTGTTCTGGTGTACCTTCGCAAACAACCCACCCACCTTCATCACCACCTTCAGGCCCCATGTCAATAATATAATCTGCAACTTTAATAATATCCATATTATGCTCAATAATTAATACAGAATTTCCACTATCAACCAACTTATTTATTACTTCAAGAAATATTCTGATATCCTCAAAATGAAGTCCAGTGCTAGGTTCATCAAGAATATAAAATGTATTACCAGTATCTCTTTTTGCTAATTCGGCTGCCAATTTAATGCGTTGCGCCTCTCCACCAGAAAGTGTGGTACTCGATTGCCCAAGCGTGATGTAGCCTAATCCCACATCATTCATTGTTTTTATCTTTTGCAGGATGGAAGGAATTCCACTAAAAAACTCAACAGCATCTTCAATAGTTAAATTTAAAATATCACTTATTGATTTGCCTTTATACCTTATTTCAAGTGTTTCTCTATTGTATCTTTTGCCATTACACTCGCTGCAGTTAACATACACATCAGGTAAAAAATTCATTTCAATTGTAACTACACCAGCCCCTTGACATGTTTCACATCTTCCACCTTTAACATTAAAGGAAAACCTTCCTGGTTTATATCCCCTAATTTTAGCTTCCGGAATTTCGGCAAATAAATTTCTAATATCTCCAAAAACATTGGTATAAGTCGCTGGGTTGCTTCTAGGCGTTCTGCCAATAGGCGATTGGTCAATTTCAATAATTTTGTCAATATGTTTTAAGCCATCAAGACTTGTATAAGGCAATGGATTTTGGTGACTTCTGTAAAAATGTTTGTTTAAAATTGGATAAAGGGTTTCTTTGATAAGCGATGATTTTCCGCTACCGGAAACACCTGTTATACATACTAATTGACCAAGCGGAATAGTAACATTTACATTCTTTAAATTGTGTCCTGTTGCACCTTTTATGGTAATCGCTAAACCACTGCCTGCTCTTCTTTTTAAAGGAACAGCAATTTGCATTTCATTTCTTAGATATTTTGCAGTAATTGAATTTTGAAGCAATAACTCTTGCGGTGTTCCCTGTGCCACCACTTTACCTCCATGAATACCTGCTTTAGGTCCAATATCAAGCACATAATCGGCCTGCTCAATCATTTCTTTGTCGTGCTCCACAACGATCACTGAATTGCCAGTATCTCGTAAGTTAATTAACGATTTTATTAACCTGGTGTTATCTCGTTGATGCAGTCCAATACTTGGTTCATCCAAAATATACAAAACGCCCACAAGTTGTGATCCAATTTGAGTTGCAAGTCTAATCCTTTGCGACTCTCCGCCAGATAAAGATTGTGAGGTTCTGTTTAATTCTAAATAGCCTAATCCAACATCAAGTAAAAACTGAATTCTTGGTCTTATTTCTTTGAGGACCTCAGCAGCAATTAAGTTCTGCTTTTCATTCATCTTTTCTTCAACGTCTTCGAACCATAACTTTAATTTTTTTAAATTCATGGTACTCAACTCAAAGATGTTTTTATCATCTATTTTATAATACAATGATTCTTGTTTTAACCTTGCGCCATTGCATTTTGGGCAAACAACTTTATTCATAAAACTATCGGCCCATTTTTCAATACTTTTAGAGCCAAGTTCTTCTTGCTGTCGGGCAATAAAATTAACTATTCCCTCAAATTGAACAGAGTGTGTACCTCCCGAATGATGATTTTTAACTCTAACTAATTCATTACTTCCGTATAGAATAATGTCTAAAACTTCTTCAGGAATTTCTTCAATAGGTGTATCCAGGTTAAAGCCATGTTGCGCTCCTAAGGCAGATATTTGCTCGAAGATCCATGAATTCCGAGCTTCTCCTAAGGCTAAAATTCCGCCCTTTTTGATACTTATTTTAGGATTGGGGATTAACTTTTTTTGATCTATTTGACTTATCACACCTAGCCCATTACATTTTGGGCAGGCTCCAAAGGGTGAGTTAAAAGAAAACAAATTAGGAGCCGGATCATCGTAAGAAACCCCAGAATCGGCACACATGAGTGCCCTGCTAAAAAAACTCAATTCATTGGTATCATTATCCAGCACAGCCACCGAACCCTTGGCCATTCTCATTCCAAGTTGTAATGAACTAATTAACCTTGCTTTAATTTCTTCGTTAACGGTAAACCTATCTATAACAATTTCAATATTATGAATTTTGTATCTGTCTAACTGCATTCTGGCTTTTAGCTCAGTAATTTCACCATCGATGCGCGCCCTTATAAACCCTTGTTTAATTATTTGCTCAAACAATTCTCGATAATGACCTTTACGCCCCTTTACCACTGGTGCTAAAATCGATATTTTTTTATCATTATATTTTTCAAGAATGATATTTATAATTTGCTCATCGGTGTATTTTACCATTGGCTTACCACTCACATAAGAATAAGCTATAGCGGCTCTAGCATACAACAATCTTAAAAAATCGTATATTTCGGTAATGGTTCCAACTGTAGATCTTGGATTTTTATTGGTGGTTTTTTGCTCTATTGAAATTACTGGGCTTAAACCAGTAATTCTATCCACATCTGGTCTTTCTAAATTGCCTAAAAATTGACGAGCATAAATTGAAAAACTTTCAATATACCTTCTCTGGCCTTCAGCAAAAATAGTATCAAAAGCTAAGGATGATTTTCCACTGCCACTTAAACCAGTAATAACTACTAGTTTGTTTCTTGGAATTACGACATCAATATTTTTTAAATTATGAACTCTTGCACCAATAATCTCTAATTGCTCTTCGTCACCCATATTCATATTTCCAGCATTAATTAATTTATTTGGTTACTTAAAGAATCATTTTCCGTACTGTATAAAAAACCTAAACTATCGTTTTTAAGTTTATAGGTGGGGTTTCCTTGATAAATTTCGGTAAGCATCATTTCATCAAAATTTTTTGAAGGAACATCAATAACGTATGTTTTATTCATTTTATTTTCGAGAGAATTTTGGCGTAACCAAGGATTTAGAATTTTAATTATTTTGTAGTTGACACCCATATTTTGAGCCAATTGAGCAATGTTAGTTATCGTAGAATCAATTGTAATTTGCTGTATTGGTATTTGCGGGTACAAATCTTTTTTTCTAAGCACAAAGCCATATTTTTGTGGTGATTCAAGAATTTCTTTAACTGCCAGTATTCTAAAAATATAGCGGGCCGTTTCTTGATTTAACAGTAAATCATAGTATTTATTTACTTTCTGTGTTTCAATTTGCTTGCTCAATCCGGTAATTCCCATATTATATGATGCTGCAACAAGCGTCCAATTACCAAATTTTGCATAAGCCTCTTTGAAATACTTACAAGCCGCTTCAGTGGCCCTTTCCACATGATATCTTTCATCAATATTTTCATTAACCACTAGTCCATAGCTACTCGCTGTTTTATCTAAAAACTGCCAAAAGCCCGAAGCACCTTGAGGTGATACTGCATTTGTAAAGCCACTTTCAATTAAAGCAACATATTTAAAATCATCGGGAATCCCATTCTTTTTTAAAATAGGAGAAATTCTTTGAAACCATCGGTAAGCTCGTTTATGCAGCAAAATACTTTGTGATTGCCAATAGGTGTTTAACAACAATTCTCGATCCAATGATTCACGCACATCAAATTGATTCAATGGTACGGATTCGTTGGCAAAATCGAGCTTAGTAGGTAAATTTAAGGAATAAACTTTGTAATTTTTGGCAAAAGCATTTTTGTAATATTCATCTTCATTGGGTTTAAAGGAATATACAAGCAGGTTAATACTTAACAAAGCTCCCAATAATAGTATTATAGCAGTGAAGAATTTGTTCTTATTAAAATGATTCATTAATTTATATAGGTAATTAAAGCAACAGTTTTGCTATTATTTTGTTGTGGGAGCTTTTTTTGTTTTAGAGATATAAAATAAAACCCCAAAAATAGCTAAAAAGTAAAACCCTAATAAAATGGCATCAGAAAATGACCAGTTTTCAATACTAAGCACATAAATAGTAATTAGGCAAGAAAACATCGAAATAATGCCTATGATGACAGCCACTTGTCTGTCAGAAAAACCAGCATATGACAAATGATGTGTGGTGTGATCTTTCCCACCCACAAATGGAGATTGTCCTCTTCCTAGACGATTTATAGTTACTGTGGTTGTATCAATAATTGGAATGATAAATACAATTAAGGTAAGAATTACCTGCTTGGTTTGCGAATGTGAATTGCTATCAAAAGGGGTATTCCAGAAACAGGTAATTGCCATAGCTCCCAATAAAACACCTAAGAACTGACTTCCTGTATCGCCCATGTATATTTGAGAAGGATTCCAATTATAAAATAAAAATCCAATTAAGGCTGCTAATACTCCAATTAAAATAATAAACTCTATGCTCTCGAAGCTGCTTAAAGCAGAAAGTACAATAAGTGCTGAAATTATGATAGAGATTGACACTGTAGTTGTAATGGCATCCATATTATCTAGCATATTAATCGAATTCATGATTCCTACAATCCAAAACACAGTAATAAAATAGTTCAGAAACTCTGAAGAAAAGAGTTGAATGTATGTGCCCGTACAGCACAATATTATACCACATAAAACCTGAGCAGAAAATTTGAGTAATGGTTTAGTGTTATAAGCATCATCGGCTAAGCCAACCAAAAAACCAACTGTAACCGCTAACATTAGACCAGTAAACTTTACATTTTCGAGTAAACTGTGCTGTTCTGTAAGCATAAAATAAAAAGTAATCGCAAATAGAAAATTTAAGAAAAAAGAAATACCACCTAAAGCCGGCTTAGAACGGCTCCCCCATCTAATGGCATTTTCATCAACATTTCGCATTCCTAAATTTTTCGAAAATTTAATAAACAAGCCATTTAATAATAACGAAAAGGCTGTTGCTAAAATACCAAAAATCAGATAAAAAATAATCATATTATACTTTTCATACATAATGTCCTGCCTTGATTACAGGTGCAAATATAGTTAAAAAGTGTTTAAAAAAAATACATTTCGGAATTAAATGCAGGTAAAATTGCATCTTTTTCGGAAACAATTGGTTTTGTGTAACGCCAATCAATATTCAAAGTGCTATCATTCCAAATGATTCCTCCTTCGGCCTGTTTATTGTATACAGCACTACATTTATATACAAAAATAGTTTGATCTTCTAAGGCAATAAAGCCATGCGCAAAGCCTACAGGAATAGAAAACATCAAGTTATTTTTGTCATTTAATTCCAAGCTATAGTGTTTTCCAAAAGTAGGTGAGTTTTTTCTTAAATCAACTGCCACATCTATAACACTTCCTTTAATTACGCGAACTAATTTAGCTTGAGCGAATTCACCCGTTTGAAAATGTAGTCCCCTTAAAACACCTTTGTGTGAAAGAGATTGATTGTCTTGCACAAAGTTTTCAGTGATGCCCGACTTTATGAATTTCTCTGCGTTATAAGATTCAAAAAATGCCCCTCTTTCATCTTCAAAAATTGCTGGCTTTATAATTTTTAATCCTTTAATAAACACCTCTGTAATTTCCATTTTTAACTTTAACTTTTTGTAAAAAATCTTTTAAGCATTGATGGTTTAGGAGGTTCGTCTTCTTCGTAATATCCATAGCCATAACCGTAGCCGTAGCCATAACCATAGCCATAACCGTAGCCATATCCGTAACCATAAGAGGAACCATAACTATAACCATATGAACTTCCTGAACTTTCAACACTATTAAGTATGATGGAGAGATTTTTAATATTTTTTTCCTCAACTAAAGTATTGATGTTATCAAAAAAGGCTTTTTTTGAATAATTTGCTCTAAAAATGAATATTGGATAATCAGATTTTTGAATGTTAGGAATACCATCCGAAACAATACCAATTGGAGGATTATCAATAATAATTATATCGTAACGCGTTTTAAGCACCTCAATAAATTCATCCATTCTTGAGGAAATAATTAGTTCCGCAGGGTTTGGAGGAATAGGTCCAGCAGTAATAAATTGCAAATTAGGCAAGGAACTTTTTTGAATACAATCTTCAAATTTGTCTTTCCCAATCAATATGGTACTCATTCCATGCGTATTTGGTGCATCAAACCCAATGTGAATTTTAGGCTTTCGCATATCCAAATCAAGAATAATTACTTTTTTTCCAGCAAAAGCAATGATACCAGCTAAATTAATGGCTACAAATGTTTTACCTTCTCCTGAAATGGATGAAGTAATGGCAACTACTTTAGCACCACCTTCATTAGAAATAAACTGTAAGTTGGCTCGAATAGATCTAAAAGCTTCTGAGATTGATGATTTGGGATTTTTATCGACCAATAATTGCGACACAGGAATATCCTTTTTGTATTTGGGAACAATCCCAAGAATGGCCATATTGGTATATTTTTTAATTTCATTTACGCTTGTAACGTTATTGAATAATAAAAAACGAATAGCTACCATCGCAATTGAAAGTATAGACGCAATACCAATGGCAGTTAGCAATATAGTATTTCTATTGGGATATATAGGTAAACTTGGTTCTAAGGCCTGTTCAAGAATAGAATTTTGTGGCACAAAACCTGCAATAGCTATTGAATATTCTGCTTTTTTATTAAGCAATGAATTGTAAAAGTTCTCATTAATTCCAAAGAGTTGCTTTAATCTATTAAATTCAATTTCCATAGCGGGAATATTCTCAATTTGGAGTTCTATGGCAGCAATTTGTTCTTCTATAGTAGCTATCCTAGTATCGTAAGTATTTTCAATCAATTCAATACCTTCCAACAAAAATTTTCGTTCTTTTTGAATAGATAAATCTAGTTCCTTGACCAACTTATTTTCAGGAGTTGCATCTTTGATGTATCTATTCCTCTTTTGAACTATATCATCAATCATTTTAACTTTGCTCAAAACAAAACTTTCTCCTGATGAACCTTTACCAAGAAATAACATGTTAGAGATGTCAATGGTATTGTTTGAAACAAAATTACTCTTCATTTCGCGAATTAGATTCTGCTGGTACTTTAAATCCAACAACTCTTTTTGAAGAAAATCTAACTTATTGTAGAATGCTAACGAAAAATCTCGACTAGCTGTGGTTTTTGTTCTTTTTCTATAATCCTGAATTCTACCTTCATATGCCCTCAAATCTTCAGATACAAAAGATAGTTGTTTATCAATAAAATCAATCGTTTTTTGTGCACTTTCTGTTTTCTTAACAACATCATAATTAATAAAATCGGCAGCAACTTGGTTAACAATGTCAGCTGTTTTTTTTGCATTATTCTCTTCTATAGATATCCTTAATGTTTTTGCGTAATAATTTAATACTGTGATTTCTAATTTGTTAACGTATTGATCTGCCATCATAATTGGATCGTTTATCACACAATAGAAAACATCCTTCTTCAAATTGGTTTGATAATCTTGGATGACCGAAAAATTATTTACTTTTATTTTAAATTCAACATCTGGGAAACTCACTAATGAGTTAGGTTTGACATTTTTTACTTGTCTTACATCATTTATGATATATGAAACCTCAATCGCATCCTTTGATTTAAATTTATAAAAAATAGATTTACCGTAAAAATTAATGTTTTTTACTTTAAAATCAATTATTTCATAAGGGCTTGATTTGTAATGTTCATTTATTTTAAAAGTACCTTTAACAAAATAACTTACTTGTATTGGTAACTGAGAAATTGATTTTCTTAAAAAAACTTTTGACCGCATCAGTTCAACAACTCCATCTAGGCCATTTTCAGTTTCTAGTACTTTACCAAATTCAAAAAATTTATTATTCCCACTATTACTAGTGATTTGAATTACAGCGCTACTTTTAAAAATTTCTCTTTGATAACGAATATATAAAAGTGCACTCATTAGTGCAATTAAATAAAACAGTATTATATAAATTACACTTTTTTGAAAAATGTGAAATATCAAACCAATGTCAAACTCTTCCATTGGAGAAAATGCTTTCTTCTTTGGATCTGCCATTATTTAAAGAAGTTAAGCACCAACAATAGGGTGGTCATTAATGATAAATATGGCCCAACTTCTGTTAATAAAGTCCTAGCAATTTGAGGAGAAGGTGTCACATAGACAATATCATTAGATTGCATCATAAAGTCTGATTCTTTTAATCCATCAATGTTTCGCATATTGAAATGAAATACTTTTGGCTCGCTAAATTCACCCCTAATTACCTTAATATCATAAGCCCTGCCTGTTTTTGTTATTCCTCCACTTTGCGCTATTACCCTCAGTAGACTTGTATTCTCATCTACAAGCTGAACAACCGATGCCGCTCCATCTGTTCCTGGAAAAACCATCACTTTTCTATTTGTAATTTTCAAAATAACAAATGGTTGTATGTAGTATTTGGCAAACTCTTCTTCGAGAAACATTTCTGCCTCCCTCATTGTTAAACCTCCTAATTTTATTCTTCCTAATATTGGCATGTTTACAAGACCATCAAACTCAATGCGGTATGTTAAGGTACTACCTAGTTGATCACCGCCAATTCTATCTTCGCCAACCAAATCCAACAATTTAAATCCGTCATTTGTCAGCAAGATCATATTTAGTTGATCGTTGGGATTGAGCCTAGTTTCAACCTCCTTAGTTGCAGGCAAGGACTCATATTTATAATCCTTTGGTGCCTTTAACATTTGACTTGGATTTAAAAACTTACAACTACTAGCTAATAGTGCTATAGTGACAAAAAATACAAGTTGCTTTATCATTGTCGAATACATAATTTTTTGCAAAGCTAAAATTAAATTGCTAAAGTAAAGAAAGAGTGATGTATATTAAATTTTATTGTGAGATTTAACGTAATAAACTATCATATAATTTTTTGATATCGTTACAAAGCCTCGTGTAATGAAAATTGTCCTTTACAAAAATCCATCCCTTATGGCCCATCTTATTTCTTAATTCATCATCGTTTACAATTTTTAAAAGCGCCTGATAAAATGATTCAAGGTCATTGTTTTGGCAAAGTAAAGCTGTTTCATTTGGAATTACTACATTTTCTATACCGCCAACATTTGTTGTAACAATAGGCTTATTGCAAGCCTGCGCCTCAATTAAACTTACTGGTGTACCTTCATTAAATGAGGTTAAAGCAACTATATCAATACCGGCTAACACTTGATCTACTTCTTTAATCCAAGATGTAAAAATAACATGTGCTGAGTAATCAGGTTGGTTTATATAACTATAAGTTAAGCTTAAGGTTTTACACAACTCAAATAAATTGTCCCTCAATTCGCCATCTCCAATAATGAATGCTTTAACTTTTTTATTTGTGGTTTTAGCTAACTTGTTAAACGCCTCTAAAAATAATTTGTGATTTTTAACTGGCACTAATCTACCTATTATGCCAATACAAATGGTATCTTGATCTATTTCATACTTTGCTCTAAAATCAGCTCTTTTAATATCAATATTGCTATTAAATTTTAATAAATCGAAACCGAGCGGGATTACGTTTATTTTGTTTGGTTTACAAATACTATGAATCTCTGATAATTCAATTTTTTGTTTTTCACTAATGGCAATAATGGCATCGCTTCTCTTGGCAAGGTATCTTTCTATATTCTTATAAAAAGTAGTAGAAGCAACTCCAAAATAAGAATGAAAAACATGTCCATGAAAGGTGTGCACCACTTTAGGAACTTTACATGAAAAGGCTGCCAAACGGCCGAGCGTACCAGCCTTTGACGCATGTGTATGAACAATGTCTGGTTTAAACTCATTGATTATACTTTTAATTTTTTTATAAGCCGCAATATCTTGTCTTGGATCTATTTTGCGCTTCATTTCTTCAATTATCAATGGCTCCAGTCCCAAACTACTGGTTATAAAAGTTGAACTGTCTTCAGATTCATCTTTTTCGCCTCCAACTAAAAGTGTTTCATATCCTTCCAAATATTTTGTAAGATAAGCCACATTATAGGTTGGTCCACCTAAATTAAATCTGTTTATAATTCTTAATACTTTAGGCATATTGTTATAAATAATACTTTTTATACCAGGTTTGAAATACAATTAAGGCCCACACCTTTGCCACTGTATCACCAGGATTTGATGAAAACAACTTTTTAATTAAATTTTGTATGTAATTGTTTTCGGACAACAAATCATCGATAATTAATGACTTTAAATCTGTTTTAAACCACTTGAGTAAAGGCACTTCAAACCCTTTTTTACCCCTGTTAAATATTTCTAATGGCAATTCATTTTTAAAAGTGTCTTTTAATATTAACTTCCTGTTTTTTGCTGTTATTTTAAAATTGTCGGGTAAACTAAAGGCAAAATCAACTACCCTATAATCAAGAAATGGGACCCGCACCTCAAGACTATTGGCCATACTCATGCTATCTACTTTTGTCAACATATCCCCTGCTAAAACCATTTTCATATCGGTGAGCAAGATTTGGTTCATTGATTGCACTTGATTTGAGGAAAAGGCATTTAGTAGGGACGCCTTCATTGATTTGTAACCATCATATGAAGATGTATCAATAAAGTTAGGCTTAAACAAATTGACAAGATGATTGTCATCATAAAAGCCAGCCCAACGCCAATATCGTTCAGCATCATTTAACTTGGCCCCTGCGGTTAATTTATCAAACTGACGCACTAAATTTCCAAATTTTGTATTTCTAGATTGAGGTAGCATTTTAAATAATGGTGAAACATGTTTTAGGCTGTTAATTTTATATTGGTTATTTAGCACAGCAAAGGCGGCTGCGTGCTTGTTATATCCTGCAAACATTTCATCAGCACCATCACCAGAGAGTGCCACTGTAACTTTTTTACGCGTTTGCTGACTTAGAATAAAAACATTTAAAGCTGATGAATCGGCAAAAGGTTCGTCAATATAGGCCAACATATCATTTAAATTTTCATACAAGTTGTTATTCGTTAAGGAAAATACAGTATGATTTGTTTGGCACTTTTTAGCAACAAGCTTTGCGAATGAGGTCTCATCAAACATGGGCTCATCTTTAAAACCAATCGAAAAAGTGTTTAAATGCTTGGTGTGTTTTGATGCTAAAGCTGTAATAATTGATGAGTCTATGCCTCCACTTAAAAATGCGCCCAATGGAACATCTGAAATCATTCTTAATTTAACCGCATCATCTAACAAATGGTATAACTTGGAACAACTTTCCTGATAATCTAACTTTTCTACAATCCCCTGCCCTGTTTGCATAATTTTATAATAGCAATCAATTTGCAATTTGCCATTTTTTAATACTGCATAATGACCTGGGGGAAGTTTATGAACCCCTTCGAAGATGCTATTATTACTTGCAATATAATTCAAATGAAAATATTGAAGCAATACAGCTTTATTTATTTTTTTTGGTATTTCAAATTTAAGTAAAGCCTTTAGCTCTGAAGCAAAACAAAAGTAATCTTCCTGAACAGTATAAATGAAAGGCTTTATTCCGTAACGATCTCTAGCTATAAAAAGTTCTTTACTATGATGGTTATAAATTGCAAAAGAGAAGAAACCATTAAGTTTATTCAAACATGTTTTACCTTCCTTAATATAAAGATTCAAAAGCACCTCGGTATCACTTTCTGTTCTGAACTTTACGCCTTTAAGCATAAGTTCTTCTTTTAATGCCTTGAAATTGAAAATTTCACCATTAAATACAATTGTATAAGCACCCGATTGATCAGTAAAAGGTTGATTTGCGGCATTGCTGGTATCGATAATTGCAAGTCTAGCATGCGCTAGCGCAAAATCAGTTTCTTTATAAATATCAATAAAATCTGGACCTCTTTTATTTAATGTTTTTATTGATGCTGCAATAAAATTGATTTTACTTTTCCCTTCATCATTAAAGGCAAACACACCAGCTATTCCACACATATTTTAATTATAACCCTCTATTTATTTATACTGAAGCCAATAAAATTGAGATTGATTTAATTACTTACTTAAAATTTTAAATTCTGTTCTCCTGTTCATTTGTCTTCCAGCATCGGTGTCATTGGTCGCAATGGGTTGCGTTAATCCATACCCTCTATATTCTAACCTATTTTTGCTAATCCCTTTAGTAATTAGATAATCAACACATGATTTGGATCTGGCATTAGAAAGATATACATTATAATCTGC
>JBILPB010000192.1:0-4981 GCA_044374175.1 Bacteroidia bacterium
CTTTGTTGAATCAACAGATGTTGATCGCGTTGATTTGCTTTACAACAATCTTATTACTGAAAAAGAAAAGGTAATTAGGCTCTTCGTTTTGTCAGATGCTTTGCTTAAATTTCAGATGGGTTATGAAATAAACAAAACAATAGTTGTGTCGGATTCTCTGGATATTAATAATTTACCATCATCGAACATCGTTGAAATTGGCAAATCTAATCCAACAGCAAGAATAGAGTATCAAACCATCGAAAACTCAATAAAACTTCAAGAGCTTGATTTAAAAAGAAACAGGTATTCATTACTTCCAACAGTTGCACTATACTCTTCATTGAGTGCCAATAATCTTAGAAATGAGTTTAGAGACATCAATTGGAGCAATAGGTGGTTCCCAACAGGTTTAATTGGAATAACAGTTAATCAGCCAATTTTCTCAGGATTTCAAAAAAAATATAAGACAGATCAAGTTGCAATAAATTTACAAAAATCACAGAACAATTTGAAACAATTTGAGTCTGCGGTAAATCTTGAAATTCAGAACACAGCTACAACTTATAACAACGCTATTCAAAATTTACAAATGCAACAGAAGAACCTTCAACTGGCAGAAAAAATTTACAATAGCTCAAAAGCAAAATTTGATCAGGGATCTATTTCAGGATTAGATTTATTTGTTTCATTAACAACTTTAAAAGAATCGCAAAATAACTTATACACTGCAATTTTTGATGTATTAAATTCAAAAATAGATTACGACAAAGCATTAGGAAACATAAAATAAAAATTAATATACACGTCAATTACAAAACCATATATATGAAAAAAGCACTTTTATTTATTACCACCATTGCCTTTTTGGCATCATGCGGGAGCAGCGAAAGTAGTGATAAGAAACAAACTCAACTAGAAGAATTAAAAAAACAACAAGCTGAAATAGCCATCAAAATTAAAGACCTTGAGGCAGCGATAGCAGCTGAAGGAAAAACTGCCGATAATACAAAATACAAAAATGTGGTAGTCACAGATGCAAGTGTAAAAACCTTTGCGCATTATCTTGATATTCAAGGTAAAATTGATGCCGAAGAAAATATTACCATAAGCGCCAAAATGCCCTCTACAGTAACAAGAATATTGGTTAAGGCGGGTAAGCAGGTAAGAACAGGTGAACTTTTAGCAGAACTCGACAACTCAACCATTGTGGCTGGCATTGAAGAGCTAAAAACAGGCATGCAATTGGCCAATACATTATACGAAAAACAAAAGGCATTGTGGGATCAAAAAATAGGCACAGAAGTGCAATACTTGCAAGCTAAATCACAAAAGGAATCACTGGATAAAAAGTTGGCTTCCTTATATGAACAGCTTGATATGACTAAAATTAAATCTCCTATCAATGGTACCATTGATGAAGTGATGTTAAGAATTGGTCAGGCAACAGCGCCAGGTGCACCAGGCATTAGAATAGTTAACATGGGCACTTTAAAAGCAAAAGGAGAAGTTGCTGAAGCTTATGCAAGTAGAATTAAAGAAGGCAACGAAGTAAAAATAAGTTTCCCTGATACTAAAAAAGAAATTATAGCCCGTGTTACCTATAGTGGAAAAGTGATTAATCCAATGAACAGAAGCTTTACTGTTGAAGCCACATTAGAAGGAAATCAGGATTTGCATCCCAATATGCTGGCTGTGCTAAAAATTGCCGATTACAGAAATGATAGTGCTATAGTTGTGCCAATAAACACAGTGCAAAATAGTGAGGAAGGACAATTTGTAATGGTTGCAAAACAAAATGGCAAGAAAATTACTGCTGAAAGAAGACAAGTAAAACAAGGTTTATCTTACAATGGTAATGTCGAAATTTTATCAGGATTAAATGTTGGTGATAAGGTTATTACCACAGGTTATCAAGATTTGAACCAAGGTGATGCTTTATTAATTAAATAATATTTATACTATTTAAAGTAGTAAAAAAAGATATGAAAGATTTAGAAAAAGAATTTAAACCCACCACCTGGAGTATTAATAATAGGACAAGTATTTTTGTACTTACTATCATTATTACCTTAACAGGTATTATGAGTTACAATAGTTTGCCGAAAGAAAAATTTCCAGACATTGTAATTCCAACAATTTACGTAAGTACTATTAATGCAGGTACTTCTCCTCAAGACATTGAAAATTTAATTACTAAGCCTATTGAAAAAGAAATTAAAGCCATTTCTGGTGTAAAGAAATTAACTTCTAATTCAATACAAGATTTTAGTAATGTAATTGTTGAATTTGATACAGATGTTCCTGTTCCTGAGGCTAAGCAAAAGGTGAAAGATGCCGTGGATAAAGCACGCTCAGAATTACCTAATGAGCTTACTAAAGAACCAAGTGTGCAGGAAGTAAATTTTTCTGACATGCCAGTAATGTATGTAAATATTTCGGGTGATTTTGATTTGAATAAATTGAAGCAATATGCCGAAGATATTAAAGATGGATGCGAAGGTTTAAAAGAAATAACTCGTGTTGATATTGTAGGTGCTTTAGACAGAGAGATTCAAATTAATGTGGATCGTTTTAAAATGGAAGCTGCAGATGTTACCATGGGAGACATTCAACGTGCTATAGGTTATGAAAACATGACTATAAGTGGCGGACAAATGACCATGGATAATATGAAAAGAAGCATTGCCATTAAGGGAGAATTCAAACAAATTGCTTTGCTTAACGATATTATTATTCGCTCTCAAAGTGGTGCTATTGTTTATTTAAAAGATATTGCCGAAATTAAAGATGGTTATAAAGAAAAAGAAAGTTACGCGCGTTTGGCACATAAAAAAGTAATTACCTTAAACATCATTAAACGCTCTGGTGAAAACTTAATTGAAACATCAGATAAAGTGCGTGCTTTAGTTGAAAAATTGCAAGAGGATAAATTTCCAAAAGAATTAAAGGTAACTATTACAGGCGATCAAAGTACCTCCACAAGAACAACATTGAAAGATTTGATCAATACCATCATTATTGGTTTTGTGCTTGTATTAATGATTTTGATGTTCTTTATGGGTGTTACAAATGCGTTCTTTGTGGCGCTTTCGGTTCCTTTGAGTTGTTTTGTAGCCTTCTTGGTTTTCCCTAGTATTGGCTTTGCGTTGAACATGATTGTGTTATTTGCCTTTTTGCTCGCATTGGGTATTGTGGTGGATGATGCGGTTGTCGTTATTGAAAATACCCACCGGATTTTTGATAACGGAAAAGTTGAAATTAAAAAGGCATCTAAAATTGCCGCAGGTGAAATATTTTTACCAGTACTTTCTGGTACCCTAACCACCCTGGCACCTTTTATTCCATTGGCATTCTGGAAGGGAATCATTGGTAAATTTATGTTTTATTTACCCGTTACTTTAATTGTAACATTACTAGCCTCATTAGTGGTTGCCTACATCGTTAATCCTGTATTTGCGGTGCAATTTATGAAGCCACATGAAGATGAAAATTTACCAGAGGTAAAAGCTAAAAAATTAAAAGGATTAAAAATAAACCTCATCGTATTAGGTGTAGTGGCGCTTCTCTCCTATCTTTCTGGTAGTTTAGCCATGGGTAATTTTGTTGTATTTTTAATGTTGCTTACTATTTTTAATCGTTATGTTTTAGAAAAAGCAATTTTTAAATTTCAAAATATTACCTGGCCAGCTATACAAGCAAGATACGAAAGGTTTATGAAAAAATTAATAATTGGTAGCCGTCCAGTATGGTTATTGGTTGGCACCTTAGGTCTATTTATTTTTAGTATTGTGTTGATGGGAATTGTAAAACCTAAAGTGGTATTTTTTCCAGAAGCTGAACCCAATTTTATATACACCTACATAACTTTACCAGTTGGAACATCAACAGAATATACTGATTCTATTACTAAAATTGTGGAAGATAGAGTGTACAAAGTAGTGGAACCTGATGGAAAGCCTAATCCAATGGTAGAAAGTATTATTAGTAATGTGGCAGTTGGTGCAACAGATCCCAATAGTGGTGACAGAGCAACTTCGCCCAACAAAGGTAAGGTGAGTGTGGCCTTTGTTGAGTTTGAAAAACGTGATGGCCGCTCAACTTCTGTATACTTAGATCAAATAAGAAATGCTGTAAAAGGAATACCTGGTGCTGAAATAATTGTGGATAAGGAAGCCAATGGTCCTCCCGTTGGAAAAGCAGTGAGTGTTGAAATTACTGGAGATGATTTAGAGGAGTTAGTGGCCACATCAAAGCAATTGAAAGTTTATTTGGATTCTCTTCAAATTCCTGGGATTGAAGAATTGAAAAGCGATGTGCAAAATGTGAAGCCTGAGGTTGTTATTGATATTGATAGAGAAAGAGCCAATCGCGAAGGCATTAGTACAGGTCAAATTGGGATGGAAATACGTAATGCAGTTTTTGGTATTGAAGCTTCTAAATTTAGAGATGCCAATGATGAATATCCTATTCAAGTTCGTTTTAGAGAAGACCAGAGAAACAATATTGATGCCTTAATGAATTTAAAAATCACTTATCGTGATATGAATATGGGTGGTATGATTCGTCAGGTGCCTTTAAGTGCAGTGGCCAATGTTCATTACGATAATACCTTTGGTGGCATCAAAAGAAAGAATCAAAAAAGAATTATCATGCTTGAATCAAATGTATTAAATGGATTTACACCAAATGATGTAGTTGCTGCCGTTGAACGCTCAATTAAAAACTATCCTTTACCTGAAACTGTTTCAGTAAAAATGGGTGGTGAACAAGAGCAACAAAAGGAAACTGGGGCATTCCTTGGAAATGCATTATTAATTTCATTAGGATTAATGTTTTTAATATTAGTAACACAGTTCAACTCTGTTGGTAAACCAATCATTATTTTAGCAGAAATATTCTTCAGCATCATTGGTGTGTTTTTAGGATTAAGTATTTTCAATATGTCAATTTCTATTGTGATGACAGGGATTGGAATTGTAGCTTTAGGAGGAATTATTGT
>JBILPB010000202.1:0-4528 GCA_044374175.1 Bacteroidia bacterium
TTGTGCTTCTAAAGAAAATTTATTTTACATTTGAAATGTGGTTTTCAAAAGGAAGTTAGTGCTTCAAAATCGCCAACTTTCTTTAGCCGCAAACCGTTATCGGCTATTCTAAACCGACACACAGACAATTAATGACATCATACCTTGACAAAATAAACAGCTATATTAAATCTCTTGACAACGAGACCTTGACAGTATTACAAACTATTTCCACAGACAAAAAATATAAAAAAGGAGATTTGCTTCTAAGACAAAATGAAATCTGCGGAAAAAGTTACTTGATAATTAGTGGTATTGCACGCAAATACTATCTGAATGACGGAAAAGAAATAACAACCGAACTTTATTTTCAAAATGACTTAGCTGTTTCATTCGACAGTTATACATTACAACAGCCAAGTAGAGAGTTTATAGAAGCCTTAACTGATGTTACAGTTTCAATAACTCATTACCAGGCATTTCAAGACGTTAAAAAAAAATATCCAAAATTGTTAAGCCTAGATTTAATGCTTGCAGAATATTATGGAATGTGGGTTGAAAACAGGTTGTTTCAATTTCATACTTTAACAGCAACAGAGCGTTACTTAGAAATTCTTAATAAAAGTCCTTATATCGTTCAAGCCATTCCACTTAAGATTATTGCTTCCTATCTGGGTATCTCTTTGGAAACATTAAGCAGAATAAGAGCCAAAATTTAATCAAGCTCATTATTTGACCTAAGTCAAATTTCTTATGTTTTTCTATGCTGAATTTTGCATCCTAATTTAACTGAAATAGAAAAATGAAAACAAGAATTATTGGATTTGATTTGGCAAGAGCCTATGCGATTTTCGGGATGTTTATCGTGAATTTTAATACCGTTTTTGGAAGTCATACTAATCATAGTGGACTAAGTGGTTTTCTAAACTTATTCAATGGCAATTCAAGTACTTTGTTTGTAATGCTTGCAGGAATGGGTATTTCACTAATGACAAAAAGAAATGATTATACGCTGGAAGAAAAGAAAAATATCAAAAGCATCATAACAAAGCGTTCTTGGTTTTTATTTGTTTTAGGTGTAGTCTTTTATCTTTGGTGGCCTGCAGACATTTTACATTTTTATGGTGGCTATATGCACATTGCTGTGCTACTCATTTTCTTTCCGAAAAAGTATTTTTTATATGCTGCAGCAGCCGCTATAATTATCTTCCACCTTCTATTGACTATTATTCCTTATGATACAGGCTGGAATTTTGAAACCTTGATGTATAATGACTTTTGGACTTTAAAAGGCTTTCTAAGAAATACTTTTTACAATGGTTGGAATTCGATTTTCCCTTGGATAGCTTATTTCTTAATAGGAATGTATTTGGGACGTTTAAACTGGAACGATAGCAAGACACCCAAAAAGGTATTATTGATTGGCAGTTCAGTTTACTTAATTACCTTTTTAATACAATCGTTTGCTACTTCAATGACTCAAAACAAAGACTTACTGTTTTACCTTACTGCGGATTATCTTCCTCCATTTTTGCCCTTTATGTTGGGGACTGCTTCATTTGGACTAATCCTAATAAGCATTTTCATTTTTATTGGAAATAAAATAAGTGAAACCAAAATCGCCATGATATTGGCATCGACAGGACAGATGACATTAACACATTACATTGCTCATTTAGTATTGGGACTTCTTCTTTTATCAATAATTACTGGTAAAAATCTTAATTATGACTTGTTAAAAGAAACACCGACAAACCCAATTACCATTTTGACTTTTGCAATAACATATTTTTTATTTAGTTGTACATTTAGTTACATTTGGACAAAAAAATATAAGAATGGACCGTTGGAAATGTTAATGAGAAAAATATCAGACGGACAGAAGAACAGCCGATAACAGCACCTACAAGAAATTGGCGGTTCAGTGGTTAAATAAACATTTGTGCTTCGCATCAAGTTCAGTGGTGGCAGACAGTTTTCGTCTCCGAAATCGCCAACTTCTTGTAGCTGCAAACCGTTACCAGAAACCCGTTGACGACAAAATTAAAGTTAAGTGCATAAATTAAACTTTGCTATCCCCTCGCGCCCAACCGCACATTTTAGCACTTTTCCATTTTTCCAACCGCGACAGGCAACCGCACTAAAAATGTAAAAGAGCTAAAATTTACCAACCGCACACCAACCCCAAAGTTTTTTAGTTCTCAAAATCTTTGATAAAGATACTACAATATCACATCATTCTTTCAACCTCAAACACAAAAACTTTATTGTTTGCTTTGCGCTGAATGGTGTAGATGCCAGGCCCATAATTGCTCAAATCAATAATGGTGGCTGGTTTATCGCTTGCTTCCTTTACTTCAAACAGTAAATTATTTTGGTCATCAAAAACACTAAAAACAGCTTCTTGTTTTCTGTTTTTAAATTCTATTTCATATTTACAGCGCCCGCTTACCATGATGTCGTGCGTCATTTTACCTTCTGTTTCGTGGATATGAATAAAGGTAGGATTAAACAATACCACATTGCTCAAATACTCCAACATGCTTGGTTTATCTGTGCTTTGGGCTTTGATATTAATGTTTACAAAAAACATTAATAAAACTACAAATATTCCCCTCTTATGAGGGGTTAGGGGTGTTTTCATGTTATTTTAATTTTAATAATTCTTATTTCTCTACCACAAACTTAACTACACCAGTTTGCTCCCCAAAACTTAAGCGCAGCGCATACATGCCATTGCTCAATTTGTGTTGCAAATTAACTTGCTTAGTATTGCTCCAAGGTGCTATATACTCGCTGTGCAATAATTGCCCATTTAAATCATATATCTCTAACGCACCACTTATTTTTTGCTCGGTAAAATTTACATAAAAGTGGCCATTGTTGGGGTTAGGGCCAATGTTAATACCTAGCGTTTTTAATTGTAGTTTACCTAGTGTTAAACCCAGTGTATCACATGGACTACCAGACAATTGACCAAGACCGTAATTAGCATGGTTGGTATAGGTGTGATTATTAAAGTATGGAATTTGAAATTCAAAATGATGATAACCAATATCTGCAATATCTAAAGCATCAGGGTTATCTATGGTGCAATAATAGCGGCAACTACCTGTGCCGCCAATATATAATTTACCATCGTTGCCAACTTCCATGGTATGGAATCTATTTTGAAAACCAAATGCACTATCAACAAAAGGAGTATAGTTCCTCACAAGCTCTACATCACTTGGCAATAAATTACTAGACATATTAATCCTATAAATATTCATAAAATTATTGAAGTAAAAATAATTTCCATTTGGGCTAAAATTTCCGCTGAAACCATTAATAGTGCTCCCATCAGGGTCAGGGATTGTTGACAATAAACTTAATTGACCAGTACATCTGTTAAAATCAAATAATCTGAGCCCAGGATTAAAATCATAAGTAGCATATTTTGAACCATCTGTGGAAAAAACTGTTCTTGAAGCATCATTTATAGAAAAGGTACCAGGGACATTATTAATGTATGAATAAATACTATCTAGCGTGAACAATAAGGAGTAATGTAAAGTGCTGTTCCATTTTTTTATAACTACCCACCAATCTCTGCCATTAGCGTGCTTACAGCCAACTATGCCTGAAAAATGAACAGTGTCATTTATTAAAGTAACATTCTTTTCAATTACCGAAATACTATCGTTCGCATTAACTTGAAATTTGCTTTTCCACACCTTTAATGGCCCATTTGCAACGCTACCATCATCAAGGCATGAATGAATCATGGTGTATTTACTACTATCTCCTGGGTTCTGAAAAATAAAACTGCTTTGTGGAAAATTATAACCTCCTAGTGAATTTAACAATGAATAGGCATAAGGTGTAGGACAAATACTATCGCCATTGGGAATTACATTGCCTTGTACATTCATGATAGCTAAGCCATCGGTATAAAAAAGCAAATTGCCGCTCTCATCTGAAATATTCGCTCCATTTGAAATTAACAATCTTTGCGTATTAATTGAAAAAGTATCTACCCCAAAAGTTGTTGTGCTAATTCTTGATCCACCACAATTAGGGCAACTTGGTCCTGAATAAGAACCTACCACTCTTTGATTAGCTTGTATAGAATTAACTCCTTGCCCCATTAAATAGCAAGGAATTAATAATAATAAAATGATAAATCGCATGTTAATTTAATACTGATTTAATGGTTTCTGTTCTTGTTCGTAAATACAAAAGTAAAATAATAATGTAAACCTATTTCAGTATTAAATTTAATGTGTAAACTCGTGGTTGGATTTTTAGTATAAATGAGTAAACTTTTTTTCAAGACGAGTCGCAGTTTTTTGCCACGTATTTTAGCATCTACAAAACTGCCTTCGACAACTTAGATCAACAATTCCTTCAATCAGAAGAACTGTCACAACAATGGCCAGAAGCTAAAACTATTGCAAATAATAAAGTTTACAGCAACCTAATTTCCATGTTTCTTGACGGACAAGAAATTTGTAAAACCAACGAAGTAATTAAAAAACACTTTGTTTTCGACCAAGTATTAAACCTA
>JBILPB010000060.1:0-17679 GCA_044374175.1 Bacteroidia bacterium
TAAGTTACTAACAATCAGTTGTTTAGATAGTGAAATAAATTCAACTCTATTTTAATTATTAATCGAACTCAGGTTAACAGTATTGGATTGATTATGTATCCCAATGCTGACCTAAATAACGAACCGAGACATCTCCTCAAGGAAGAAACCATCAGTGGTATTGTTCAAGACTTTGAAGGAGGTATATGGGTGAGTTCACTCAACATAGGATGCTCATACAGTCTTGCTTATTAGAGCAAGAAATTAATCTAAGTGCTGATGTTTGCTTTACAAATGAAGAACAAGAATTTTTAGAACACCAAATTATACGTTTGGAAGGAAAAACTGAAAAACAAAAGAACCCATATAAATCAAAATATTTAAAAAGACATGTGTGGGTTATTGCTCGACTTGGTGGTTGGAAAGGCTATGAAAGCAAGAGAAATCGTGGTATTACAACGCTTTGGACTGGTTTAAAATACTTGAAGGATGCCTTGACTGGTTTGGAAATAAACAGACATGCGTTCACACGATAGGAGCTATAGGGATTTGCGAATTAAGTTTTTCTTTGAAGATAGAAGCTTTCTTACACAAAAAGATAAAGCGGTTGGCCCGCGATGTGCCCAAACAATAATTTAGATAGGAATAAAATATCCTTGTAACTTTAATCACATTTGTACCTGAGAGCCTATTTAAATTTCATCCTTTGATTTTGTTAGGCATCTTTTTGCGCCATACTTCGTTGCGTTTATTGCCCGTATTTGCTCCACTATGGCCTGCAAAACGCGCCTTATTTGACACAAAAATCCTACCTAACAAATTTCAAAAACGAATTCTAAATAGGCTCTTTACTTTTATTATATTTGCAGGCTAAATTTGATGACATGGAAAGTGCTACAATTGAAAAAATAAATTGCTTAATTATTGGCTCTGGGCCTGCGGGCTATACTGCTGCTATATATGCTGCTAGGGCTGATATGAAACCTGTGATGTACCAAGGCTTGCAACCAGGTGGACAATTAACGATAACCACCGAAGTTGAGAATTACCCTGGCTACCCGCAAGGTACGCAAGGACCAGAAATGATGGAAGATTTTAAAAAGCAAGCTGAGCGCTTTGGTACTGATATTCGTTGGGGCATGGTTACATCGGTAGATTTTAGTGCACAACCATACAAAGTTACTGTGGATGAAAAACATACGGTAGAAGCCAACGCTATTATTATTTCTACTGGGGCTTCGGCCAAGTGGTTGGGCTTGCCTTCTGAACAAAAATTTAATGGCTTTGGCGTATCGGCATGTGCTGTGTGCGATGGCTTTTTTTATAAAGGACAGGATGTAGCTATTGTGGGCGCTGGTGATACGGCTGCTGAGGAAGCTTCTTATTTGGCCAAACTTTGCAGAAAAGTATACATGTTGGTACGCAAAAGCGAAATGCGCGCCTCAAAAGCAATGCAGCACAGGGTTGAAAATACAGCCAATATTGAAATTTTATATAATCATAGCACTTTAGAAATTTTAGGTGAACAAACCGTAAGTGGTGTAAAAGTGTTGGATAGCAGCACCAATCAAGAAAAAGTATTGGATGTAACTGGCTTTTTTGTGGCCATTGGTCATGAGCCAAACTCGCAAGTTTTTAAACCTTATTTAGAAATGGACGAAAATGGCTATATCATCACTGTACCAGGTTCTACACGCACCAATGTGGAAGGTGTTTTTGCTTGTGGCGATGTGCAAGATCATATTTACCGCCAAGCTGTAACTGCGGCTGGTAGCGGTTGCATGGCTGCATTGGATGCAGAAAGATATTTGGCTGCCAAGGGCATTCACTAAATAATTGGCGCGTTTATGAATTGATTGTAAGCTGATATTGATTTTTTGTCAATATTTACGCCACAATTGAGTTATAGCTGCTGAAAACAAACTTTAGGGATGCAAAAAAAATTTATTACCAACCTGGCTTTATTGCTCCTGCTCAATCTTTTAATTAAACCATTCTGGATTTTAGGGATTGATAGGGCGGTACAAAATGCGGTGAGTCCGGCTGAGTATGGTTTGTTTTATGCCTTGTTTAATTTTTCTTTTCTTTTTAATATTTTGTTAGATTTTGGCATCACCAATTTTAATAACAAAAACATTGCCCAAAACAATCATTTATTAAGTAAGCACCTTTCGGGGATTGTGGTGCTGCGCTTATTGCTGGCTGTGGTTTATTTGGTGGTAACACTTACTACCGGATACATTATTGGCTACAGTGCCTTTCAGCTTAAGCTATTGCTTATGATGGCTTTAAACCAATTTTTGGCCTCTTTTATTTTGTATTTACGCAGCAATTTAGCGGGCTTGCACTTGTTTAAAACCGATAGCATTATTTCGGTGCTCGACAGGTTAATTATGATTGCCATATGTGCGCTACTTTTGTGGGGCGGCATTACTAACGCGCAACATCCTTTTCAAATTGAGTGGTATATCTACAGCCAAACGATTGCCTATTTTATTAGTGTAATTATTACGTTGTTTATTGTTTTTGAAAAAGCGCGCCTTAAAAAGTTAAAATGGGATTATACTTTTTTCTTAATGATTTTAAAGAAGAGTTATCCTTACGCCATATTGGTTTTATTGATGACCTTCTACAACCGTATTGATGCGGTAATGCTGGAACGCATGTTGGAAGATGGTAAAGAACAATCTTCTATTTATGCCTCGGCTTATCGCTTGTTAGATGCGGCCAATATGATTGCCTATTTATTTGCAGGCTTATTGTTGCCCATTTTTGCACGTATGATAAAGTTGAAGCACCATGTTGAAGATTTAGTGCGCTTGTCCTTTTCTATTTTATTTATTTTATCTACTTCGGCAGCCATTTTTGCGGTTAATTTTAATGTTGAAATTATGCACATGTTGTATGAGCATCATGTTACTGAATCGGCTGAGGTTTTTTCTTTATTGATGTGTTGCTTTGTGTTTGTGGCCACAACCTATGTATTTGGCACCTTGCTTACTGCCAATGGCAATTTAAAAGTATTGAATTACATGGCTGCCACAGGCATGCTGTTGAATATTGTTTTAAACATAGCGTTGATTCCGCATTACAAAGCCATGGGTAGTGCCATGAGTAGTTTAATTACACAAGGCGCTACCGCTTTGTTTCAAGTATTTTTTGCACAGCAACTTTTTAAATTTAAAATAAATTTTCCTTTTATGGGCGCGCTGCTGGTATTTTTTGTGGCAGCCGAAATAACGGCATGGTGCGCTAAAACTTATATTCAGGATTTGAATTTATCCTTGTTAGTTTGCGTGGTGGCTTTTGCAGTGTATGCGCTATTGTTGCGTATTGTGAATTTTAAGAGTTTGAGGAAGGAGTTTAGTGTTTAAGGGTATATTGGTGATCCCGCTGTTATAGCGGCTCCAACAAAGAGTAAATAGTAACTCAGCGAATATTTGAGGTTTTGTTGGTGATAACACGAACAAAGAGTAACTAAATCGGGACCAACAAAGAGTAAATAACTTAGCAAAACGTCAAGGATTTTTTATTGAGAAAAAAAGAATAGTAAATTTGTAAGAAAATAAAAAAATACAATGGCGCATATTAAAAAAATAGATACTGAATTAACTCATTATTTGAGTATACTAAATGTAAACCAAAAGAAAAGTATTTTAGAAGTTGCAAAAACATTTGTAGAAAAAAAAGATTGGTGGGAAGAGTTATCATTAGAACAACAAAAGCAAATTGATAGTGCCATTGAAGAGGCCCAAGCAGGAAAATTAACTGCAAATGCTGATGTAAGAAAGCAATACAAAAAATGGCTGAAATAAATTCAGTTGAAATTTATTGGACAGATAAAGCAAAGTTTACGTTTAGTGAAATTATATTATTTTTAGAAAACAATTGGACAGAAAAAGAAATTGAAACCTTTGTCTCCAAAACTTTTCATATTATTTCTTTAATTCAAGTAAATCCTTTGATTTTCAAATCTTCTTCTAAAAGAAAAAATTTTCACTTGGCTGTCATTGACAAAAATAATGTGTTAGTTTATATGCATAATTACAAGCAAAATAGAATTGAAATTTTGATTTTATGGGATGTAAAACAAAATCCAAAAAAGCTCAAATTCTAACTAGTCCTCTGATTCTCAAAATATACTCCATGTTGGTGTTATCACCAACATGTTAATGCTATCTAAAAATCTACTCCATATTCTTGTCATCACCAACATGCCACTTATTTGTTTTTAATCAAACCCATTGGTTAACATACTAAAATGGTCAATACCAGTGGCATAAAAAAGTGCTGAGGAGTAAAAATAATCTTCAGGCTTATCTACAAGATGCCATTTTGCTTGCAAAGGGTTTTCATGTATATAATTCAACTTCTGTTCAAAAATTAAATTATTATCTATTGGAATACTTAACGACTTTCTTTTCCATATCTGGTATTTCCACTCTTTCGCATTCACTAAATGTTGCTCAAGTTTTTCCGGATCCACCGCCTGTAAATGAAACTTAATTTGTTGTGCTGTGTATTTCATAAAATCTCGTTGCACATCTTCAATCAAAAAGTCCTCATTTATGCGCCAGATAACATGAATATGATTGGGCATTACTACAAAACCAAGTAGTATGATTCTGTTTTTCTCAACTAAATATTTTAAACTATTGGCAATAATTTTTTTTGCTTCTTCATCAAATATAATGTTCCAGTTTAGCGCTGTTGCATTAAAAAAGTAGGTGTTTGCATATTGGATATACATAGAGTTAAATGTGATGTGCCCCATATATAACATAAACTAAGCTTATGGGAAAATTTAAGCTTTTGAGGTATTGTTGGTGATAACACCAACAAAGAGTAGAACAGTTAAGCGGAAAAGTGAGCTTTTGAGGTATTGTTGGTGATAACACCAACAAAGAGTAGAACAGTTAAGTGGAAAAGTGAGCTTTTGCGGTTTTGTTGGTGATAACACCAACAAAGCGAAACTATAAGAGTTTGAGGAAGGAGTTAAGCATTTGTGATTTTGTTGGTGATAATACCAATAAAGAGAATATTTAAGCGCATTGAGAGCACTTTAAATCACCCAAAAATAAAATCGGCCACCAACTGCTCTGCATCATTTAGCGCTTGGTGCATATCATCGTTCATCAAAATATAATCGAACTCGGCTGAAAAGTCCATTTCTTTTTCGGCTTTGGCCATTCTGCGCGCTATGCTTTCGGTTGTTTCGGTATCTCTTAATTTTAAGCGTTCTTCTAAATCTTTGATAGATGGTGCCATTACAAATATGGATAGTGCTCTTTCGCCATATATTTTCTTTAGGTTTAATCCACCCACAACATCTACATCAAAAATAACATGATGCCCTTTGGCCCATATTCTATCTATTTCGCTTTTGAGTGTGCCGTAAAAATGATTTTCATAAACTTCCTGCCATTCTACAAAAGCGTTGTTTTTTATTTTTTCTTTAAAGCCATTTATGCCTAAAAAGTAGTAATCTTTTCCTTCTTTTTCGCCTATTCTTTTTTTGCGGCTACAGGCAGAAACAGAGAATTCTATTTCGCCAAACTTTTTAAGTATATGATGCACAATGGTTGTTTTTCCGGCACCAGAAGGAGCAGAAAAAATAATTAATTTACCTGGTTGTATAAATTTATTACTCATAAAACATTCATCAATTGTTCCTTAATTTTTTCGAGCTCATCTTTCATTTGCACCACCATTTTTTGAATGGCCGCATCATTTGCTTTTGAGCCAATGGTATTTATTTCGCGACCAATTTCCTGAGAAATAAAGCCCAATTTGCGGCCCGAAGATTTTTCTTTTAAGGTGATTAAAAAATAATCGCAATGCGTTTTTAAGCGCACCTTTTCTTCGGTAATATCCATCTTTTCGACATAGTAAATCAACTCTTCTTCAAATCGGTTTTGATCTACCTTTTCTTTATTGATAATATCATAAAGCTCTTTTCTAATGCGCTCTTTAATTTGTTTTATTCTTTTACCATCGGCTTGTTCTACTTTTTTTAAGAGTCCTAAAATTAGTAGTATGCGCTTTTCTAATTCTTTCCCTAAAGTTAAACCTTCAGATTTTCTAAAAGTATTAAATTCGTTTAACGCTGATTGAATAAGGCCTTTTACTTTCTTTATTTCTTCTTCATCGGCCACCGAAATTTCTTGCTTAAATACATCGGGCAGGTTCATCACCATGCCTAATAAATTGGAAGCATCGGCTTTTACATCTTTAGCAAATAGCATCAATTCTTTGTAATAGTTGTTTGCTAATTGTTTATTCAAAACCATTTTGCGTTCGCTGCTTTCACCATCAAAATAAATGCTGAAATCAACTTTTCCACGTTCGGCTACTTCTGCAATAAGGTTTCTAAATTCAGCTTCTTTATCACGCAAAGAAAGAGGCAAGCGCAAGCCTAAATCAAGCTGCTTGCTGTTTACCGATTTTACTTCGGCAATAATTTGCTTGTTTTTTACATTAATTTTGGCTTTCCCAAAACCGGTCATCGACCTTGTTTGCATAGTAATAATTTGAATTTGGCATGCAAAGGTAAAACAAAATACAAACTTTATAGAAAATTCTAACTTGAGTATTAAACAGGCTTAATTTGCAAGCATTACATAAAAAGCAAATAAAACAGTTCTTTAGAAATTGTTTTAATTCATAGTTTAAACAATTAGGTAAAAAATTGGTCGGTGACGTAACACCGACCAAAGGAAAAGGAGAAAGCATTACATAAAAAGCAAATAAAACAGTTCTTTAGAAATTGTTTTAATTCATCGTTTAAACAATTAGGTAAAAAATTGGTCGGAGACGTAACACCGACCAAAGGAAAAGGAGAAAGCATTACTTTAAAAGCAAAAAAAACAGTTCATTAGAAATCGTTTTAATTCATAGTTTAAACAATTGGAGAAAAAATTGGTCGGTGACGGAACACCGACCAAAGGAGAAAGCAAAAAAAAACCAGTTCTTTCGAACTGGTTTACATGATTTACATCAATAATTATTTCTTCTTTTTTAGTGTGCCCACAAAAGCAAAGCTCTTTTTTACTTTTCCTTTTTTGGTCCAAATGGCGCTTCCTTCTATATCTTCACCTGTAACAGTTCCATGCCAGGTTAAAACATCTTCTGGAGTTTCGCCAAACATAAAAGCATCAAAAGTAGTGACTACTTCCTCTGCATTTGACTCATCAATGGTAGCAGTGTATTCACCGGACTTAAAACTATATTTCTCGGCAATTGCTTTAGATTTCAATTTATTGTTTTTAAAGGATAATTCTTCTGCCATAGGCTTGGTTGGTTTTGCCTGTGCTTCAACAGTAATTTTTACCTCATAATTCAAACCGTCTAAAGGCTTATCACTTTTGTTTTTTTGAGCAAATGAAGGACCTGCCACAATCATTATAGCTACACAAATTAAACTGCAAATTTTATTTATATTCATCTTACAAGTGTTATTAAATTATTATCTTAGACAAACATAAGCTAAAAATCCAAATTAATCAATACAAAAATTAAAATTATTAATTATTCGAAAGCACTAATGCCTGTAATGTCCATTCCAGTGATCAAAAGATGAATATCGTGTGTTCCTTCATAGGTAATCACACTTTCAAGATTCATCATGTGACGCATAATTGGGTATTCGCCTGTAATTCCCATTCCACCATGTATTTGACGTGCTTCACGTGCAATTGTTAGTGCCATGTGTACATTGTTTCTTTTGGCCATGCTTATTTGTGCTGGTGTGGCTCTGTGTTCGTTTTTTAACACGCCCAATCTCCAGGTTAACAATTGCGCCTTAGTAATTTCTGTAATCATTTCGGCCAATTTCTTTTGCGTTAATTGAAAGCCTGCAATGGGTTTACCAAATTGTATACGCTCCTTAGCGTATCTTAGTGCAGAATCATAACAATCCATAGCAGCCCCAATAGCACCCCAGGCAATGCCATAACGTGCACTGTTTAAACAACTCAAAGGACCTTTTAAACCTTTAATATCGGGAAATACGTTTTCTTTTGGCACTTTTACATTATCAAAAACAAGTTCGCCTGTGGCGCTTGCTCTTAAGCTCCATTTGCCGTGTGTTTCGGGGGTTGAAAAACCTTCCCAGCCACGCTCAACAACCATACCTCTGATGGCACCAGTTTCGTCTTTAGCCCAAACTACAGCAATGTCAGCAAAAGGTGAATTAGAAATCCACATTTTTGCGCCATTTAAAATGTAATGATCACCTTTATCTTTAATGTTGGTAATCATACCACTTGGATTTGATCCATGATCTGGTTCTGTTAAACCAAAGCATCCCATCATTTCGCCAGAAGCTAATTTTGGTAAATATTTCATTTTTTGCGCTTCGGTAGCATAGCTATAAATTGGAAACATTACCAATGAACTTTGCACTGAAGCGGTACTTCTTAAGCCACTATCACCTCTTTCGAGCTCTTGCATTATTATACCATAAGAAATTTGATCTAGGCCTGCACCACCATATTCTACTGGAATGTAAGGCCCAAAAGCACCGATACTTGCTAAACCTTTAATCCATTGTTTAGGAAATTCTGCTTTTTGACAAGCTTCTTCTACAATGGGGGAAACTTCTTTTTTCACCCATGCTCTCGCTGTATCGCGAATTAATTTATGCTCATCTGTCAATAATTCATCCATCAAATAGTAATCAGGATGCTGAAATACATCTGTTTTAGCTGCCATTTTATTTTAGTTTTTGCGCGGCAAAAGTAGCTTTTTATTTAATACATTAATACTTTGTTGCACTGTTTTGTTTATCATCAACAAGCAAAAAGGTAAATTGTTGATTCAAAAAAATAATGTAGGTTTGTTTGCTACGATTAATTAAACCTATGAAAACTGCGCAAGAAAATCCAATTCCAATAGTTCTGCTTTACAGATGGCGAAAAGTAATTTTATCGACCACGCTCATTGCTGTAGCAATAGCTGTTGTAGCTACCATGCCCATTTTTATGCCTCCCATTTTTAAAGCCGAGGCCATTATTTATCCACCAGCGACTTATTCGGCCAAGCTAATTGCCGAATATGATTTACGCTTTGGCGCTGACAAAGAAATTGACGAGCACATACAAATTTTAAAAAGTAGTTTGCTCAGAGACTCCATTATTAAACGATTTGACTTATTGAAGCACTATGAAATTGAGCCCAATGAAGACAATAAACAGTTTAAATTAAATAAATTATATAATGAAAATATTATTGTTGAGAGAACGCGCTATAATTCAATTTCAATCACTGTTTTTGACCATGATCCCGCACTAGCTGCCGAAATTTGCAATGAAATTATAAGAACTGGCGATAAAGTTAAAACTTACATTTTAAAACAAAATTTGACCGAAGCTGTAAATAATATGCAACAAAATATACTGGCGGCCACTAAAGAGCTAGAAAATATGGGCGAGGAAATGCAAAAAATAAATAGCAGCATCGTTTTAAATTACAACACCCTTACTAAGCAAAAATATGCAGAAAGAATAAAGGCTCAAATTGATTTACGTGATTATATTTCTAAATTTCGAAATGATAAGAACGCTGCATTGCTCGAACTTATGTTTGACTATGAAGATAAATTATCGCGATTTTATTCCTTAAAAGATAGCTATGAGCAAGCTATACAATCGCTAAATACAAAAATTGCTGATTCCTATATCATTACACCTGCACAAATACCTGATAAAAAATACGCCCCTAAAAGAGCCATTATCGTGTTGGTTACTATGCTCACTACGCTAATATTATCTGGTTTTATTATCACAGCTACAGATCGATTACTTCAAATAAAAAAGGAATACACGCAATAGGTAAAAATGGCCCAAAAGGAAATTTTAAACCAGGAAATACTTAGGTATTTTAGCATCTCTTTTATAATTGGGGTGTTCATTTTTTTGGTATTTACCTTTGCGTCAAGCTTTGCAATGCCCGTCCTTTTGTTATTTACCATGTTTGCTTTGGCATACATTTTGGCGCAATTTGAGTTATCAGCACTATTTATTTTAATGGTAATTGTAATACCAATTTCCACCAATCAAAAAATTCTGGACTCTGATGTAACCATGCTGATGCCTTCTGAACCTTTAGAAGCTATCATCACATTAGCCTTTGGCATAAAACTTTTATTTGGCTACAAACTGTCGGGAAGTATGGTAAAACATCCTATTTTCTGGCTTATTTTATCAGGCATTTTTATTCAGTTTTTTGCTACTATAAATTCAGGTATGCCGCTAGTATCAGCAAAGACAGTTTTATTAAAAACATGTTACATCATTGTATTTTTTATCCTAAGTGCTGATTTGTATCTCAAACAACAAATCAATCATTTTAAAGTGCTAAAAGCATATTTTTTTTCATTGTTGATGGCAGGCATCCTTATTTTCTTAAAGCACCTTGAATATGGACTTTCGAAAGATATTAGTGGCAGTGTAACTGAACCTTTTTATGCCGATCATACGATATACAGTGCATGCATTGCGATGGTTTTACCACTCCCCCTATTGACATTTTTTAATGCTAAAACAATGCAATTTAATTTCTATCAAAGATTTTGGATTGCTTGCCTTAGTGTGACCATGCTTGCTTTTTTATTTTACACATACTGCAGAGCAGCCTGGATAAGTTTTGCAATTGCCTGCATTGCAACCTTTGCTGTATTTTTAGGTTTACGATTTAAAGGGATTCTTATCACTATCATCTCTGTTTTAAGTTTGATGTTTATGTTCAAAACAGAGATTGCCGATAGTCTAAAACAGAATAAAGCTGACTCAAACGCAAAAAATGCAAGCTTAGAACAACAAACAAAATCGGTCACAAATATTACAAGCGATCAATCCAATGCTGAAAGATTAAATCGCTGGTCGTGCGCCTGGCGTATGTTTTTGGATAAACCTTTGTTGGGTTATGGTCCGGGTACTTATCAATTTGAATATTTAAGTTATCAAAAAAAAAGTGAGATGACACGAATAAGTGTTACAAGCGCTTACAACATTAAAAAGGGCAAAGGAGGCACGGCACATTCGGAATACTTACTATTACTATCAGAGAGTGGTATTGTAAGTTTATTGCTATACTTCACAAGTATTTTAATGGTTATTTATTATGCCTTAAAAGTATATGCAAACACCGATGATTCGAAAACTAAAGTAAAAATTCTGATTTTATTCTTTGGTTTCTGCACTTATATTTTGCACGCTTTTTTCAACAACTTTTTAGACACCGACAAGGCTGCTTTACTTTATTACACCAGCATTGCCGCCATTATGGTTGAAGCCATCAAATTAAACCAACTTAAAACTAAGAAAACTACTTAGCAGACAGTACAGCAAATGGAATCAATATTTCTTCCATGCTCACGCCCCCATGTTGAAATGTATTCTTATAATAATTTACAAATTGCGCATAGTTGTTTGGATAAACAAAATACTTGTCTTCCTTAGCGAAAACATAAGCGGTGCTCACGTTGCTTTTGGGTAAAAAAGCGTCCGCAGGATTTCTAATTTCAAAAACATCTTTTTTATTATAATCCAAACTCTTGCCTTGTTTATAACGCAAATTAGAGTTTACATTTCTATCGCCAACAATTTTAGAAGGCTCTTTCACATGCACCGTGCCATGATCCGTAGTAATAATTACACGTGCTTTTTTCTCAGCAATAATTTTCATTGCTTCAAATAATGGTGAATGTTCAAACCAAGAAACAGTCAATGATCTGTAGGCTGGCTCTTCATCGGCTAACTCGCGTATCATGTCCATTTCGGTACGCGCGTGACTAAGCATATCCACAAAATTATATACAATCACGTTTAATTTATTCGTCATCATATTGCTAACACTATCGGGCAATTTTTTTCCCGCATTGATATTCGTTACTTTAGTATAGGAGAACTTTATATTTTTGCCATTGCGTTTTAATTGCTCACCCAAGAGTTCTTCTTCGTGTAAATTTTTTCCTCCTTCTTCATCGTCATTCACCCATAGTTTTGGATATAATTTTTCTATTTGTGATGGCATTAATCCAGCAAATAAAGCGTTTCTAGCGTACTGTGTAGCTGTTGGTAAAATACTATAAAACAACTCCTCAGCATCTGTCTTAAAATATTCGTTCACTAGAGGCTGAATGGCTTTCCATTGATCGTATCTTAAATTATCTATCACAATTAAAAAAATGGGACCATCTTCTAATAAAAAAGGAGCAATTTTTTTGTTGAATAAAGTATGTGACTGCACAGGAATTTCTTTGGCAGTGCCATTTACCCAAGATAAATAATTCTTTTCAATAAACTTACAGAACTGGGCATTTGCTTCGCGCTTTTGCATGTTTAATACTTCAACCATGCCATTGTCTCTTAATTTCTCTAATTCAAGTTCCCAATACACCAATTTTCTGTGCACATCCATCCACTCATTAAAATCCAAATTATCGCCTAATTGCATGCTTATATTTCTAAAATCCTGCTGATAGGCAGAGTTCGTTTTTTCGCTAATTAAACGCTTGTTATCCAGGTTTTTTTTAATTGAAAGTAATAATTGTTTAGGATTTACTGGTTTAATCAGATAGTCGGCAATTTTGGCGCCAATAGCATCTTCCATAATACTTTCCTCTTCGCTTTTGGTAACCATCACCACTGGGATATTTGGATAAATATTTTTAATCTTGGCTAAAGTTTCCAAACCACTTAAGCCTGGCATATTTTCATCTAAAAAAATCAAATCAAAATTTCCTTTGGGAAGCAATTCAAGTGCATCATTTCCACTATTCGCAGTGCTTACTTTATACCCTTTTTCCTCTAAAAAAAGCACGTGTGGTTTAAGTAAATCAATTTCATCATCGGCCCACAGAATGTTTATGCTATCCATATTATTTGTTTTTATTTGCAATGTTAACGCTTAAATGCCTGTGTTTAGTTATTAAATACTCGTTAATTTACGTTAATGAATAATTCATAAACATTTTAATTATTTGGCTTAGAAGTCTTTTCTTTGCACAAATTTACTTAACACCCTTGAGATAATGCATTTCAACATTAAAGAAATATTAACAGTAACCATGATTTTGTTTGCTGTAATTGATATCATAGGCTCAATCCCTGTGGTAATTGAAGTGCGCAGAAAAGTGGGTCACATTCATTCCGAAAAAGCCACTTTTGTTTCTTTTGTTTTGATGATGGTTTTTCTTTTTGTTGGAAATTCAATACTCGATATTATTGGCATTGATGTAGGTTCGTTTGCGATTGCTGGTTCATTTATTTTATTTTTTATAGCCTTGGAAATGATTACCGGCATGCAAATTTACAAAGACAGTCACTCCAAAACTGCTTCAATTGTGCCCATTGCATTTCCTTTAATTGCAGGCGCTGGCACCATGACTACGCTGCTATCATTAAAAGCAGCCTACGCCCTTGATAGTATAATTATTGCCATACTATTAAATGTTGCTTTGGTATATGTTGTATTAAAAAACACACAACGTATTGAAAATATTTTAGGACCGGGAGGTATTGATATTGTGCGTAAAGTATTTGGTGTAATTCTACTGGCCATTGCTGTAAAGCTTTTTAGAGCAAACGCTGGGATTGATGTAGTGATATAAATTAAAATTAAATTATTGTGAGTCAAGTTGTAATTTACACCGATGGTGCTGCCAACGGAAATCCTGGTCCTGGCGGTTATGGCGTGGTGTTGCTAAGTAGTCATCATCGCAAGGAATTAAGTGATGGATTTAGGTTAACTACTAACAATAGAATGGAGTTGTTAGCTGTAATTATTGGGTTAGAGGCCATAAAAAAACCTGGCGTTCATATTACTATTTATTCTGATTCGAAATATGTAGTTGATTCTGTAGAAAAAGGCTGGGTATTAGGCTGGGAAAAGAAAGGTTTTGCAAAAAGAAAAAATCCTGATTTATGGAAAAGATTTTTAGTGATTTACAGACAACATCATGTAAAATTTATCTGGATTAAAGGGCATGCCGAAAATCCGGAAAACGAGCGCTGCGATAGATTGGCGGTGGCCGCAGCAGCTGGCAGAAATTTGCAAGCTGACGCCTATTATGAAAGTGTAAAAGACAAGGAAGATTAATTTAATGAGTAGTTACTCTTCCAGTAATACCTTCAAACGTTTAAATGCCAACTGATTTTCGGGCAAAAGAATACTTTCCATCACCTTTTTCTTTTCCTTTTTAGTAAGGTGCCAACTCAATGAAATCTTATCAGGTTTTTCGTTGCGCAATTCAAAATCCACCACATCTATTTTACCATCAAACCACAAGCCTGCATAGTTGAGCAATGCATTCTGATTTAAGTCCTGTACTGAAAATAAATTATCATATAAACTTTGTGCTGGAGCAGTAATGCTTTGTATTAAAGTAGGATTTGAATCTGTTTCATCGGCCTTCTGTTTTCTCCTGTCACGTATTTGTAAAATAACCACTCCACTGGTATTTGTGCTTATCCAATTGCGAAAGGAATATAAAAATTTCAACGATGTTTCTACGCCATAATTATC
Organism: Bacteroidia bacterium; assembly: GCA_044374175.1. Taxonomy (GTDB): domain Bacteria; phylum Bacteroidota; class Bacteroidia; order UBA4408; family UBA4408; genus CAIKXD01. The sequence goes on from JBILPB010000060.1 coordinate 14,506, forward strand.
TCTTCCCCCAGCATCAACCACATCAATAACAGGTTTGCTGGGCAAACTTACCACAGGTGAAACAAATGGAAAGGTAGCACTCATACGAATAGCGCTTGTAAATAATAAACTATCTGCCTCCTGCTCTTTAAAAAATCTTCTAAATTCAATCCCTTCCACTAAGTTGTGCTTATCAATATTATCGCTCGTATTCCCCTGCGTCATGTAAGATATATTTTGGCTGCTTATAAATAACTTTTTGCCATCGTTGATAATTGAAGGTGAAAAAATCATGAGCGGTATTTTAGCTTCTTGCTCAGGCTTTTCATAATCCATTAATTTTTTATCTAAAATATAGTTGGTGTTTTGATTAATCTTCTGCTCTAGCGCGTAGGCTCTGTCCTTTTTATAATGATTTCCACCAATTTTTACATCTTCAATACGCAGAAATAAATCGTTTACTGTCATGGCAAAAACCACAGGATTGAGCACATCTTTTGCAATATTATCGATATAGCTTTGACGATTAAAGGTTCTAATTTTGTGATCATACTTGCGCAACATCAATTCACGTAAGTAGGCGGCACCAAGCATCCCTCCGGAGGCACCAGTAATAAGTTCTGTATGCTTTAGTAATTCACCATCCAATAAACTATCCGCATATTGCAAAGAGTAAAATGTCCATAAAGCGCTTCGAAGCCCACCACCACTGGCATTGATAATCACTAATTTGGGCTTTCTTTGCATTTGAATACTGTTGATGCAATTTTTCTTTCTCCAATTATTCAGCATATCAATGGTAGACATCATGTCGGCATCTAAATGCTTTTTATTACTCTCGTATTTTTGAAGTGTTTGGCGTGTGTATCGTGCTTTTGTGGTATGATAGTTTAAACCATAGGCACCATTTGAAACGTTAAAAAAACTCCAAGCAAAAATGGAATTGATCACCAATAAAATCATAAAAAAAACAGTGGTACTCCAGCCTCTTAACCAATTGTAAACGGCACTGTTGAGCATCAAATACATCGTAAAAAGCAACAAAATACTTGCACCTGCCGGGATTTCAAAAAAAGGATTTTCTCTAAACAAACCTAAAATCAACAAACTGATGACCACAAAAACTTCGAACAAGGCCGCATTGGTTTGATTTTGACGAAAAACATTCAACAACATTTCTTTATCGTAATGATGAAAATCGCGTGCCTTTCTAATTTTTGCAAATGTGCTCCAATAGGTCTCTACATGCCAATCGCGCTGGCTTTTATCAATGGTTTGCCAATCCATATTTTTTTTAAGTGTGATTCTGCTGGTGCGAAATTTAACTTTTAGCTCATCGCCTTCTTCAATCTTTACCCCAAACATCTTAAATAAATCTTTATTTGTTTTAAAGAAATAGCTGATGGAAAGAAATAAAAAAAGAAAAACTCCTAATAAAAAACCTCCAATTTCAACAAGTGTTTCGGAGGCAGATAAAAACTGATTTTTGATCTGGAAAAAATAAATCTGCACACAATAAACCATTATAAAAGCCACTGGCAAAATGGTGTTATTCAAACAATATTTTAAAAATGGATTAGAAGTAGTTGCTAAAAAAGGAAAGCGAAAAGCATTCATAATATAGCTCGAAATATTAAAAGCCATAATAAATCCACCTACGCCAAAACCAATAATGAGATATGACCAAAAGCTCACCTGGTTGAGGTATTCAGGATTTAAAAACAAATATGGAATACCATATTTTGGTGCAATTTTTTGCAAGATAAATCCAAATAAAATAAGCCAGTACACAAGCATCATTTGGTTCTTTTTGAGATGCACTAAAAATAGTTGCACTGGAAAAAAGTAAATTACTTTTCTCAAATTGTCGTAGCGATCTATTTCTTTTTTTATGCGTTTCAAAAAAGCCTTGTTTTAATAGCCCCAAAATAGGAATCATTAGCATAACTAACAAGTGCTTAATTCACTAATTAAAAAGACTTATTAACTAAGCTTTTTTAATAGTATTTAATGTTTCTACTCTTATCCGTTTTTGAACTGGTAAAAATAAAATTTAAATTATAGTATTTAATTTGCTTACATTCTAATTGATATTCGTTTCCACCTCATTTTGCTAATAGATTAGGAAGTTCTAAATAGGTTTAGTGCTAGCAAAACTTACTTTTTTACGAAAAAAAAGTAAGCAAAAAATTCGTGGAATCGATAAAACAAGGCAATTGGCATCAAAGCATTAGGACGCTTAGATGCCACCGCAGCTCATTGTTCGCATTTGCTAAAAATTCTGCTACATGTATTAGTTTTAAACTTCATGCTCTGCAATGACTGCTATTGCTGCGTTTTACCTACACGTTTCATCATAAAATTTAAGGTAAATTGAAGAAATAAAAATATTACTAGTACCAATGCTTCGGCCTATAAAAGATTAGCTGTAAAGTTGTTACACTTCATCATGTTTGACAAAAAAGCATAACTTTGCGATGTGAAATTTCAAATTGTTTCTGATTATAAACCTACCGGAGATCAGCCGGAAGCTATAAGGCAATTAAGCGAAGGAGTGAATGCCGGAAACCCCCATCAAACATTATTGGGTGTTACGGGTTCTGGAAAAACATTTACCGTAGCCAATGTGATTGAGCAAGTGCAAAAGCCTGCCCTTATTTTGAGTCATAATAAAACATTGGCAGCACAGCTGTATGGCGAGTTTAAACAGTTTTTTCCGAATAATAAGGTAGAGTATTTTGTATCTTATTACGATTATTATCAACCCGAAGCTTTTTTGCCAACTACAAATACCTATATCGAAAAAGATTTGGCGATCAACGATGAAATAGAAAAGTTACGTTTAAGTACTGCTTCTACACTCCTCAGTGGAAGACAAGATATCATTGTGGTGTCGTCTGTTTCGTGCATTTATGGGATGGGAAATCCTAATGACTATTATGAAAACGTTATCAGGATTCAAGTAGGACAGCTTATCAGCAGAAACAAATTTTTGCACTTATTGGTCGGAAGCCTTTATTCGCGCACAGAAACAGATTTTGTGCGTGGAAAATTCAGGGTAAAAGGTGATACTGTAGATATCTATCTGGCCTATTATGACTATGGTTTTAGAGTTGTTTTCTTTGGTGATGAAATTGAATCTATAGAATCTTTTGATCCAGCTTCAGGAATGAAAATTGAAGCATTAACGCAAGC
>JBILPB010000193.1:0-4935 GCA_044374175.1 Bacteroidia bacterium
TTTTTGTATTCAATGACCTGAACAGCACTGGATTTTGAAGCGGTTTTTATAATTCGTATTTTTATCATTTTAAAGCCTTAGTGCGGAATATTACGCACTAAGGATAGCAAATGTATATGATAATCAAGGAATTGCAATTTTTAAAACTTTAGTGGGGACAAGTCAGGAAAAATTACATTACTTGGGTGTTGATTTAAACACAATTACACAAATTAATAATAATAATATATTATGGTTTAAAAATCCTATTCTCTTAAATGTGTTATCTTTGAATGAATTATTGATGATATATGTCGAAGAAAAATAAAGGAAATCAGCAAAAAAATAAGACCGCATTGTTTAAAGATATTGTGGGTATTTTTAATTCTAATCCTAAGAAATTATACAATTATAAACAATTGGCTGCCGATGCAGGTGTGCACTCTGAAGCGGAGCGTATGTTGATAAGCCATTTACTGGATGATTTAAAAAATCAAAATTTTTTAGAGGAGGTGGAGCGCGGAAAATTTAAATTAAAATTGAACGAAAAATATATTACAGGACGCATAGAAATTACACAAAGTGGAAGTGCTTATGTGATTAGCCCTGATAGTGAGCACGATGTTTTTGTGGCGCAGCAAAATGTGCGAGGTGCCATGAATAATGATACTGTAAAAGTATATTTATTACCTACCCGCGGTCGCAAGCCCGAAGGTGAAGTGGTGCAGATTGTAAAGCGCTATAAGGAAGAGTTTGTGGGCATTTTAGAGATTTCGAAGAACTTTGCTTTTTTAGTTAATGATAACAAAAGAAATACACCTGATATTTTTATTCCTTTAGGAAAATTGAATGGTGCCAAGCATGGAGATAAGGCTGTGGCCAAGGTAATTGAATGGTCGGAAACAGGTAAAAATCCTACCGGAGAAATTACCCGTGTGCTTGGAAAGCCGGGTGAAAACAATACCGAAATGAATGCCATTATGGCCGAATATGGCTTGCCTGTTGAGTTTCCGATAGAAGTGGAAGACGAAGCTAAAAATATACCGTTAGAAATTAGTGCTGCCGAAATAAGTAAGCGTAAAGATTTTAGAGGCAAAACTACCTTCACCATTGACCCTGTTGATGCCAAAGATTTTGATGATGCCCTATCAATTATTAAATTACCTGATGGTAATTGGGAAATTGGTGTGCATATAGCCGATGTGGCGCATTATGTAAAGCCTGGTTCTTTGCTGGATGCAGAAGCTATTAACAGAGCTACTTCGGTGTATTTAGTGGATCGATGTGTGCCTATGTTGCCCGAAGTGCTGAGTAACCATGTTTGCTCATTGCGCCCCAATGAAGAAAAATTGTGCTTTAGCGCAGTGTTTGTGATGAATGATGAAGCAGAAATTTTAGAACAATGGTTTGGAAGAACAGTGATTTTGAGTGACAGAAGATTTAGTTATGAGGAAGCGCAAACGGTTTTGGAAACTGGCCTTGGTGATTATAATGCAGAATTAATAACATTGAATACCCTCGCTAAAAAGTTACGCGAAAATCGTTTCAAAACTGGTTCTATTGCCTTTGAGAAGTCGGAAGTGAAATTTAATTTAGATGAAAATGGGAAACCGCTTGGTGTATTTTTTAAGGAGGCCAAAGATTCAAACAAACTCATAGAAGATTTTATGTTGCTGGCGAACCGCAAAGTGGCAGAGTATTGTGGCAAAATAAAAACTAGTGGTGAAAAAGAAAAGAAGGAAAATGCCAAACACAGACCCATGGTGTATCGCATCCATGACAATCCTAATCCGGATAAATTGTTAGAATTTGCGGGCTTTATCAGTCGTTTTGGCTATAGTTTAAAAACATCTAATCATTTGCAGACTGCAAAAAGCATGAACAAATTGTTGAGCGATGTGGCTGGTAAACGTGAGGCGAATATGATTGAACAATTAGCGATACGCACCATGGCTAAAGCTGTTTATAGCACCGATAATGTTGGACATTATGGTTTGGCTTTTGATTATTACACGCATTTTACCTCTCCTATCAGAAGGTATCCTGATGTATTGGTGCATCGTTTATTGAACTATTATTTAGCCTTGGATCAAAACAAAACTAAGCCAGATGATGCACAAAATTTATTGAATGTAGAAGCTTTGGAGTTGTTGTGCAAGCATTCATCAGACATGGAGAAGCTGGCTGCAGAAGCAGAACGCTCGTCTATTAAATATAAACAAGTAGAGTTTTTGATGGATAAAACTGGTCAGGAGTTTGAAGGTTTAATATCGGGTGTTACTGAATGGGGCATGTATGTAGAGATTATTGAAAATCATTGCGAGGGCATGATCAGAGCGAAAGATTTGACTGATGATATTTATACTTTTGATGAAGAAAACTTTTGTTATCATGGCAGAAGAACAAGAAAGTTTTATCAGTTAGGCGATAAAGTGATGATTAAAATTAAGAAAACAGATTTGCTGCGTAAGCAGGTTGATTTTACTTTGTTGTCGAAGATTGAGGAGAAATAATATTCTTACCCATTTTTGCATTAGTAAACATTTGATGTTTAGTTAAAACTAGTCCTAATTTAATAACGTTTCCAGCCCATTTTGCTGCCGAAGTTTCGGCATAAATTAGCAGGTTCTAAATGGCTTTAGTGCTGGCAAAACTTACTTTTTTTACGAAAAAAAAGTAAGCAGCCGAGCAAAGCGAGCCCCATGAACTCAATGAAAAAATAAACACTTGTGAGTAAAAAAATCTGTGGGATCGATAAAACAAGCCAATTGGCATCAAAGCACTAGTGCGCTCAGATGCCACCGCAGCTCATTGTTCGCATTTGCAAAATTTTCTACTACTTGTATTAGCTTTACATTCCGTGCTCTGTGCCGAGGCTTCGACATGACTGCTATTGCTGCGTTTTACCGACACGTTTAATCTTAAAATTTTAGGGCAATTTGAAAGAACAAAATTATAACTAGGGCTGAAGCATCAGCAGAAAATGGAAAAGAGTGTAATAATTAGATTAAATTATTGAGGAATGTCTGGTAATTGCTTGTTTGCGATAAATTATTTGGACAGGCATAAGTTTGCATGGCATCCTCTTTGAAATGCAAAAAATCATTTTGATTGATGCAGTAAAACCATTTTTTTTGACTGAGATATTTTGCCAGATACTCTTGTTCTGTTTGCCCCGGTGTGGGCACTAATACTGCATTTTTTTGCCATTGCATTAAATCCATGATGCTGCTGTATCCACTGCGGCAAACTACATACCTACATGCCGAAACTAAGCTTTGTAACTGCTTGGCATCACAAATATCATACACTATTAAATTGTTTTTTGGCTCTATCATTTCATTACTTTGGTTGGTGCCTCTAATTAAAATTGCTTTGTGCGGATATTGATTATGATGTTGAATAATTAATTTTTCGAAGAGGCTGCGCTGTGGCTCCACGCCAGAAAGCAGATAAAGGATGGGTGCATTTTTATCGGTTGTATTTTTTGTGGATGAGCCTCTGCTTAATGGTCCAATATAACTTACATTTTTTAGTTCGTGATTTCTACTCAGCTCTCCCGCCAAAGCCTGCTCATTTTGTTCAAAATCGGGCACCCAGCAAGCGCTGAATTTTTTAATAAAATATTGATTTAACACATTAACAAAACGCTGGCCAAATGCCGCTTTTATATTTAATTGATGTATAACAAATATACAAGGTACAGTAGCGTGATAAAAGCCATAACGATGATCGGAAATTACTAAGTCAATGTTATGTTGTGAAACAATTTTTTTGAGCAATTGATGTTCATCATAAAGTTGCTTCCACATTTTAGGCAGTTGCCCTATTAGTTTTAATATATTGCTCGTTCTATTATTTCCATAGCTAATTTCAAAAGGAACATCATCCACAAATTTTGCATAATAACATTCCATTTTCATAAGGGTAAGCGCAGCTCCATTGGCACAAATATATACATCAATACCTTGTTGATGCAAATAGTTTGCAATGGGCACCAAGCGCGCTGCATGGCCTATTCCCCAATTTAATGGACTCAGTAAAATGCGTTTTGTTTTAATTATTTTTAAAATTTGGTTTCACAAATTAAAAACATTGCTGAGATTTACAGCCATAAAATTGAAAAAAATTGGCAAAATATAAATTAAGGCAGTTTGCAGAACTCGAAACATTTCCCAATGTTTATCATCATTTACAAACACAAAAAGAAGTTGCAGACTTTGCTATGCGCGGACTATGGCTAAAGAATAATTTTAAAAACAACCATCCATTGGTACTTGAATTAGGTTGTGGTAAAGGCGAATACACTACAGCCATGGCCTCGGGATTTAAAGATAAAAATTTTGTTGGTGTTGATCTCAAAGGAAATAGATTATGGACAGGCGCTAAAATTGCGCTTCAACTAGATTTACAAAATGCTGCATTTTTAAGAACACGCATCGAAAATATTGTGACTGCCTTTGCCCCCAATGAAGTGGATGAAATTTGGATTACCTTTCCTGACCCGCAACCTCAGGAAAAAAGGATTAAAAAAAGATTAACATCATTCCCTTTTTTGAAACGCTATCAACAAATCTTAAAGCCCGGTGGCATCTTACATTTAAAAACTGATAGTGGTTTATTATATGAATTCACCATGGAATTACTACAAGAGCAAGGTTTTGAAATACTACTCCATACCAATAATTTATATGCCGAAGCGCCAGGTTTTTTAGGCCCGCATCATGATTTACTTTTTAATACCAGAACGCATTACGAAAAAAAGTTTTCGGCTATGGGGTTTAGTATTAATTATATTCGGTTTAGGATTGGCTGATGGAGATAATGTGCCAATTAAGCAATGTGCCAATGTGCCAATTTGATTTGAAAATTTGAAAATGAAAATTTTGCTCCCGAGGCTTCGCATAGGCGTCAACTTAAGCAATTAACTTAACAACATTTTCTTAATAAAATGTT
>JBILPB010000086.1:0-14400 GCA_044374175.1 Bacteroidia bacterium
TAGAAGTTTTTCTACTGCCATCATGACTCCATCCTGGTGGCATAAAAACATATTTTAATTTGGTACTAAAAGTAATATCTTTCTTTAAATCATCAGCTATATTTACCCATTCATGAAAAACAATATCAACTGGATGATGCGGTCTTTCTATATTCTTGGTCAAGCCAAAACGTATTTCTTCTCCTTTTAAATCATCCTCAGAAGCAAAAGTGCCAAATATTTTATCCCAAATAATTAACACCATACCCATATTTTTATCTAAGAAAATGGTGTTAGAAGCGTGATGAACTCTATGATGAGAAGGTGTGGCCATAAAATATTCTAAAAAACCCAGCTTATCAATATATTGTGTGTGTATCAGGATTCCATAAATTTGAGTGGCGCTGTACATAAACATTATATCTAAAGGTTTAAAGCCTAAAAGCGCTAATGGAATAAAATAAACAAAACGATACAATGGTTGAAAAACTGATGACCTGAAACCCGTAGTTAAATTGTATTTTTCAGATGAATGATGCGTAACATGTACTGCCCAAAAAAAGCGGCAATAGTGGTCCACTCTGTGCTCAAAATAAAAAGCAATATCTTGTAAAATAAGGAGCGTAAACCAATATAAATAAGGGTTTTCGATGGAAATAAAATTGAAATGAAAAAAATAAGCCAAAAATCCCAAACAAAAAGCGCGTATCAATAATTCTAATCCAAAATTTAAACTTGTAAGATAAACATTGGTGAGGGTATCTTTAACAGTATATAAATGCTTGTTATGTATGGCACTCATAATCATTTCTATGCCAATAAACACCGCATATAGCGGGGTTGAAATAAGTAGTAAAAGTGTTTGTTTATAATCTACCATGCTATTTATTGAAAAACAAAAATAACAAGCAATATTGATATTGACGATATTTTGAGTAATAAAAAGTTAATTTTGCGACTTATGAATATTTTACTGCACTACATTTTAAAATTTTTGTACCTCATTACAGCACGCATTTATTATTCAAAAATTACCATTTTGAATCTCGAAAAAGTGCCCACCAATGCTCCCCTGTTGATTGCCATTAACCACAGCAACGCCTTTTGGGATGGCGTAATGATAGGTTTACACACCAAGCAACGTGTATGGTTTTTGGCGCGTGGCGATGTTTTTAAAAAACCAATGGCAGCAAAAATCTTAAATGCAATTGGTATTGCCCCTATTTACCGCATGCAAGAAGGCATCGAAAATATTGAAAAAAACAAAGAAGTTTTTAACCGCTGCTATCAAATATTAGACGAAAATCAGAGTATTGCTATTTTCCCTGAAGGCAATTGCGAACGTGAAAGTAAATTACGCCCCTTAAAAAAAGGTACCGCACGTATTGCCCATGGCGCCTTGCAAAGTTTTAAAACGAATAAACCACTTTATATTACTTGTGTAGGATTAAATTATGATGATCCTGATAACTTCAATAGCGAAGTCCTTATAAAATTTAATGCCCCCTTGTTGGTAAACAATTATTTTGATGCCTCAAAACCATTGGATTCAAAACAAGCACTTCAACTTACAAAAGATATTGAAAATAGCATGAATGATGTGATGTACAATGTGCATCAAAATGAGCATCATCAACTATTTCATTTTATAAAAAGAAACTTCTTAAATTTACTAAAAGGAAATAACAGCAATGCGCAATTTGAATTTGAGCAGGTAAAAAATCTTTGTGATAAAATGAATACCGACCAATTAAGCGTAGATGCCTTAAATAAAATGACGCTACCTTATAGGCAATTGCTTGATCAACATCAATTGCGCGAAAAATATGTGGTAAAATATTTAATGAATGGTAAATTTATTACTGATTACATTTTATTTATTTTACTTTTAATCCCAGCAATACCAGCACTTTTGTTTAACTCTTGGCCCTATTTTATGGCCTTTAAAACTGCCAAAAAAACAGTAAAAAAACCAGAGTTTTTTAGTTCTGTAAATATTGGCGCAGCTGGTATATTTTACTTTGTTTGGTATATTGTCCTGTTTATCCTGTTCATTCTTTTTTTACCAATTGTAAAGGCTCTAATGCTCTTGTTTGTACTGCACTTTAGTGGAATTATTGCCTTACATTTGGCAAGTCAATTTAGGGCCTTAAAAAGTCACTTAAGAATTTCTAGATTAAGCAACATAGAGAAAGAAAATGTATTAAAAAGCAGAGCGCTTTGCGTTGAGGCCATTCAAAAATTTGTGCAGGTATGAAAATGAAATTAGAGAAAGACGTTCAGATAAAGAACAAAAGAGCCACTTTTGAATATACACTTATGGACCGCTATGAGTGCGGCATGCTATTGATGGGTTCAGAAATAAAATCAATCAGGCAAGCCAAAGCATCTATTATGGAAGCCTATTGTTTTGTGCATAACAACGAAATCTGGGTAAAAAACATGAACATCTCAGAATACAAGGAAGCCAGTCTTAACAACCATTTTCCAAAGCGCGACAGAAAACTTTTATTGAAAAAAAATGAAATTGAAAAAATTGTTTCTAAACTAAAAAATAAAGGATTTACGCTCATTCCAACCTTGCTTTATATTAACGAAAAAGGCTTTGCCAAGCTGCAGATTCATTTAGCAAAAGGCAAAAAACTTTATGACAAAAGAGAATCCCTAAAAACAAAAGATGCCACACGAGAAATGGCTAGGAAGATGAAATGACAGATTGAAATTCTAAATTCTAAATCCTAAATCCTAAATTCTAAATTCCAATCTTACTCATTGGTGGTGTTATCACTTACTCTTTGTTGGTTCCGATAGCTATCGGAATCACCAACAAAATTATTGCCCACATAGCCGAATATAAATCAAAAAAAAATCCCCAAAATGATATACTCTTTGTTGGTTCCAATGGCTATCGGAATCACCAACATAATTTACTCTTTGTTGGTGTTATCACCAACAAAATTATTGCCCACATAGCCGAATATAAATCAAAAAAAAATCCCCAAATGATATACTCTTTGTTGGTGTTATCACCAACATAATTATTGCCTACATAGCTGAATATAAAACAAAAAAAATCCCCCAAATGATTCAACAAATGAGGGATTTTTTTTATTTAAAATGGTAATTACCAAATCTTAGCTCTTACGCTTTCTGCTCTATACATTTTATCCCCTTCTTTTACACCAAAGGCTGCATAAAACTCAGGCATGTTGCTGAATGGGCCAATTACCCTGAACTTTCCTGGCGAATGTGGATTAGTTAAGACTTGCTTTTTCAAAGCCTCATCTCTGTATTTTGTTTGCCACATTTGTGCACCTGCTAAGAAAAATCTTTGCTCAGGCGTAAATCCATCAATTTTTCCTGGCTTAGTTTTACCAGCCCATGATTTTTGTAAAGCAGCAAAAGCAATGGTAAAGCCTCCTAAATCTGCAATGTTTTCGCCTACGGTTAATTCGCCTATAACGTGCATGGTATCTATCGCCACAAAGCCATTGAACTGATCAATTACAACTTTAGTTTTTGCCTGAAATTTCTTTTTATCATCTGCTGTCCACCAATCTTTCAAATTACCATCTGCATCAAACTGTGAACCTTGATCATCAAAACCATGTGTAATCTCATGTCCAATAACGGCTCCAATTCTGGCATAATTTACTGCATCATCGGCCTGTGGATCAAAGAAAGGAGGTTGCATAATTCCTGCTGGAAAAACTATTTCGTTTACACTTGGGTTGTAATAGGCATTTACCGTTGGTGGACTCATCCCCCACTCTGTTTTGTCTACTGGCTTACCAAATTTATCAATATTGAATTGGAAAGCGAACTCTGATGCATTCGCAACATTTTTAAAGTAAGAATCGCGACTGATTTCTAATTTGCTGTAATCTTTCCACTTATCTGGGTAACCTAACTTTCTGATGATTTTATTTAATTTAATTTGAGACATTTTTTTGGTTTCATCACTCATCCAATCTAATTGATTGATATGTTCGCTATATGCCACTGTAAGGTTGTCAACCATTTCGTTGATCCTCTTTTTGCTATCTCCTGTAAAATGTTTTTCTACATAAATTTGACCTAAAGCTTCGCCCATAGTGCCGTCTATAATTTCTAAACTACGCTTCCATCTCGGCTTCAATTCTTTTGATCCACTTAATATTTTCTCAAAAAAATCGAAATTTTGCAATACAATTTCATCACTTAAAAATGGTGAAGCACCATCTATTAAATGCCAACGAAAATATGTTTTCCAGTCGGCCATAGAAATAGATTTATACATCTTACTCATTTCTTTCATAAATAAGGGTTGACCAACAATTACTTCTTTGATATCCTTTACACCCAAAGCAGAAAAGTATGCGCTCCAATTTACATTTGGTGCTTCTTTTGTAAGTTCTTCAATTGTTCTTTTATTGTACTGTGCTTCAATATCTCTTTGCTTAACAGCATTCATTGAAACTTTTGCTAACTGCGTTTCAATATTCATTACTGCTTTTGCTTCCTTATCTGCAACTTCAGGCTTGTCGCCTAAAAACTGCAGCATTTTTGAGATTTGATTAATGTATTTCTTTTGTAATTCTTTTGATTCAGGATCAGTTTTTAAGTAGTAATCGGCATCAGGTAAACTTGTTCCACTTTGACCAATGTACATTACATTCATTGCACTGTTTTTGATATCGGCCATTACATAAGAACCCCATAAAACATTGCCTCTGGTACGATGCATTCTTGCCGCTAAAATGGTTAAATCTTCGGGCTTACTTAAACTATCAATGGCTGCCAACCAAGGTTTCAATGGCGCTATACCCTCTGCATTTAATTTAACAGAATCCATAGCAGTGTAATGAAAATCACCAATTTTTTGCACATTGGATCCTTTTGCAGCCTTGCTATCTTTAGCCGATTCATCTAAAATTGCCAATAAATTTTTACGGTTATTCTCATTAAGTACACTAAAACTTCCCCATCTAGCCTCTGTAGCTGGAATTTCGGTACGTTTTAACCAATTGTTATTGGCATAATCGTAAAAATCATCTTGTGGTCTAACAGTTGTGTCAATGGCGGTAAGGTCGATACCATAACCTTTTGACGATGATTCTTCTTTTGATTTGTCGCCACCACAAGCAGTCATCAAAATTGCTGTGGCAGGTAATAATAATAGATAGGATTTTTTAATCATGATTGTATATTAATTTAAGGTTTGCAATATTACATTAAAAAGCGTTGTGTTCATGGTCCTTTTATTTTTTTATGAATTCTCTTGATTTGAATCATTGGATGCATTGTACCAATCAATGTTTCGCGTTAAATACATGATGGTTCCTAATATAATTAAAAGTCCTAAAGAACCCATTAATAAAGCATAATCTTGAAGTTGTAAAATGGAATAAAAGAAAGCATAAAGCAACGCTAAAATGCCAGTAATGATTAAAGCATATTTATTTTGTTTAAGCATTGATTTGGCATACAAACCTATCATGGATAACATAATTACACATCCTATTAAATAAGCTTTATTAAAGTTGAGATGTTCTGATATGGATAATAAAACCACATAGAATAAGGTAATAGAAAAACCAACCAATAAATACTGTATAGGATGTATTTTTCTTTTGCCAATAATCTCAATAAAGAAAATAGAAAGGAAAGTAATGATGATAAACATTACGTTGTACTTGGCCGAGCGCATTGTTTTTTGGTATTCATCAACAGGTAAGAGTAAACGTACGCCAAACAAACCTTCTTCAAAAAAGCCTTCATTATTATTAGGATTTATAAAATTTCCAAGGCCCTGCTGCGGATAATTTCTGTTCAATTCTAAAACGCGCCAATGTGCATCGAATCCTGCCTCTGAGATATTTTTTGAGTCAGGCAAAAATGCGCCATCAAAAGCAGGATTGCTCCAAGTGGAATTTAAATTAACTTCGGTTGCTTTAGCTAAAGGTGCAAAGTAAATTTCTGAACTTCCATTTAGGTTCAGGTTAAAACTCCATTGCAAAGGAAATTTTGTTGCTGTTAAATTTACAGGTACACTCACTCCTGAAGCAAATAATTCATGCACAGGAATCCCCGGACGCATAGCTAAAACACTATCATTTATTTTTACATCAATTTTTTCTTTAATGCCCTTCATATCAGTAATGCCAATGCTTACAAAGGCATCTTCCAGCATAAAGTCATCCATGTTAATACCCAGTTTATCCATCTGTAAAGTACTAAACATCCCATTTATTTTGAGCGAAGCATTGTACAATACCACTACATATATTCCTCTGTATCTTTTTTCAGGAATTAATTTTCCATTTACATCAATTTTGTCGGGCAAAAAATGCGCGTATCTAATTTCATAACTGCGCACCCCTTTTTCATTTTCGGTAAACAATTTATAAGGAATGGTGATGACCAAACCTTTAATTTGCTGCACACCGCCCCATTTACTACTTACTTCTCTAATGGCCTCATCACGGGTGTTTTGTCTTTCATAAATTAATGATTCCATCATGGCCGTTGGAATCATTAAAAGCAAAATGATGAGTGTAATTACAAATAGTTTTAAAGTAATACTATTTTTTGTCCAATTACTTAGGCGTTCAAAAAAACTTGGGCTGTTCGAAATTTGTGTCATGTTCAATATTTATGAATTACAAAAGCCAAAGTCACTAATTTATTTGAGAATTCTATCATTTTCACATTTTTTGGTGAACAACATCAATTTAAATGCAATAATACAAGAATTAAAATAGGCTAAAAAATTGAAATTGAGCAATTTGTTCGATTTCGATACAGCTTTAAAAATTGTAAACAAGGTTTAATAAAATACCTCATTATTGGTACTTAAGTTGTCATGTTTTGATACTGTATGTGGGCTTTAATTAAAACTACTAAAATACAAAAGGGCTGGTAAATTAAAACCAAGCCCTCTTTTTATCAATAATAAATAATTTTAAAAATCGTTTTCTCCCTCTTCTGCATCTGAAGTATCATTGTCAGATGTTTTCTTCTTAAATCCTTTTACATCACCACAATCATCGCAAGTTAGACCTTCAGGTAACATCGTCCATTTGTGATTTACCATATCACCATCAAAAGTATTTGTTACATTATCAATATCGTAAATCAATGGTCTAATTTTACGATTGAGATAAACAGATTTTCCTGTTGGCACCTTCAAAATAATTTTAACGCGTTGGGCTCTCCATTTCTCGGTTTCCGGCACATCAAATTTTGGATTAAAAATGATATTGCTATCGTTAATCATATAACTATAGGAGATAGATTCTGCTCTTCTTAAAGCTTCTTTCTTATTACTTCCTTTGGAAGATTTCATAACAACCAATTCAAAACTATCAGTTTTACTGCGTTGTATATCTATTGTTGGCATATAAAAATCAAGTCCTTTTTCATTGTTCACCATAATATTCCAACGATTGTGTACAAACTGAACATCTTCATCATTATAATCATCCTCCTCTTCTTCGCTCCATTTGTAGCTTTCGGGCACATTAAGATAAAGTGTATTTGACTTTATATTGTTGATTACAAACTTTTCTTTTACAATATTTTTTTGTTTAAACTCGTTGCTCATGCTCGATAAAACATCAATAGTCAAACCTAAACCAACTAACCAAAGTAGGGTGCTTGTTATATTCAACCACTTGTTTCTTACTTTAATTCTGAAAAGTATTTTTACACCCTGATAAATAAACATAAGGACAGGAATGCCAATCAACAAAAACGCTGCTACTTTTGCTTCATTAATTTGCGCTGGAGTATTAAAGAACTTCATAAGTATATCATGAAAAGCAATGGAGTCAACTCCTGCATCAGAAATATTTATCATTCCTCCATTTCCAAAGATTGAAGCTAAAAGAGCCACCAAAATAACTATCCCAAAGAACACAAAAATGAAACCTATTATTTTCAAAAACACCTTGCCAAATCCATTAATGAGCTGCGCTAACAAGTCTACCATGCTCTGAATAAATCCTTTTATACCACTTCTTCTCCCATTCGCATCGCCCCCAACACTTTGATTGAATCTATTTTTAAGACCTTCCATTTCTTCTTTTAAAGTCTTTTCAATACTATTGATATTTACCTTTTCGCCACGCATTTCAAGCTTTTCGGCTGTAGTTTTAGCTTCAGGAATTACCATCCAAAGGATGATATAAAATAATAATCCTGAGCCAAAATAGAAGAAAGAAGCAGCAAAGGCCAATCTTATCCAAATTGGATCTATATCAAAATAATTGCCCACACCACTGCAAACACCGCCTAACACTTTATCATCACCATCTCTAAATATTCTTTTTCTTTTGCCGGTATCAGCGTAGTTTCGGCTACTTGAAGTATCTTTTTGGTTTTGGTCAGCCTCAGAGCCATCTTCATTTTTAAACACCTCTGGATTTCCCATGATAGAAATCATGTGATCCACATCTTCCATTAAAATTACTTGTTTTGCATTATTAATTCTACCCGAAAATAATTCTGCAATACGCGATTCAATGTCGGTCATTATTTCTTCACGACTTTCGCTATCTTTAAAGTAGCTTCTAATGGTATTTAAGTATCCTTTTAATTTTTCGAAGGCAAATTCATCGATGTGAAATATAATTCCACTGATATTGATTGTGTATGTCTTATTCATGATTTCTGAGGTTATGATTTGATATTTTTAGTGGTTTTATTTACAGCATCTACCAGCTCTTCCCAAGTAGTTTTTAGCTCTTTTAAAAATTGCTCGCCAACTGGTGTCAATTTGTAATACTTGCGTGGCGGCCCGCTTGTTGATTCTTCCCAACGATAACTTAACAAGCCATCATTTTTAAGTCGTGTAAGTAAAGGGTATAAAGTACCTTCCACTACAAGTAGTTTGGCATCTTTCATTCTAACAATAATTTCTGATGGATAAGCATCACCATCGGCTAATACTGCTAAAATGCAAAACTCCAACACCCCTTTGCGCATTTGCGCTTTATTGTTTTCAATATTCATTTTGTGTGAGTTTTAAGGTTAAATTTAAATTCTAAATTCTAAATTCTAAATTCTAATCCCTATATCTATCGGGACTAAATACTTAGTGCTAAATCTTTTTGTTAGTTGCTTTTGTTTTGATTGAATTTTATTTTGATACTGTATGATTCATTTATTTTTGAGTATGCTGCTGGAAGTTCCATGGATTCAAATTCCGCTCTTATAAATTTTTCAATTTCTGGACTTTCAGTTTCTATCTTGCAAATTTCTGCTTTTAGTTCCTTATTGATTTCAAAAAATACTGTTACTTGTTTGCCATCTGCATTTTTTATTTTTGATGGAAAGCCTATTTGGCTGATTAAATGTTTTCTAAGTTTAACCAAGTCTGTTTGATCATTTTTGATTGGGTTACCAGCAAATGTAATTTGTGCAATTATTACAAGCATTAATGTTCCAATCATTTTTTTTGTTGTTTTCATTTTGTTTTATTTTTTAGATGAATAATATTTTTAGTACTAAGTTTAAGATGATACAATGTTTAACTCTGAACTTGACGATGCAAAGATATATGCTTTTACCTATACCTTGTATCACATAGTACTAAATTATTTTTTATATAATTGATTTTCAATGCTATAATTTTCTAAAAATTAATAATTAAAGAATAAATTTTATCATCAGGTTAATTTTAGAACCCAAATTCACCATTAAAAAGTTGAAAAATGATTAAATAATAATTTCACAAGGTCAATCCCATTTTTGCTAATGTTTTAATACAGTCTTATTGCACTAAAGCAAAGAAAAATGCTTAAAAAATAATCCACTCCGCCCTTTCTCAGTGCCTTTGCCCTGAAAACATGATGTATTAATCTCTATATCTATGGCAAAAAACAATTTGGTATAGTAATTTAATGGGATTCTTACATTTGACTTTAATTAAAGATAAATACACAAAATCTATGAGTGCTCTTGAAAATCAAATCACTTTGAACACCGATCGGATGCTCTTAAAAAGCATCACACCAGCCATCATCAATGAACTTTTTAAGCATAAAAACAAAGATGAAATCATGTCCTATTTTAGTGTTGATGAAGCCGGTTTCCAGCCTCTCCAGTCAATGTTTGAACAAGGGATGGAGGCCTATCGTGTAACTACTTTTTACTTTTTATTAATCGATAAAGCATCCAGTAAGGTACTGGGTGAATGTGGTTTTCATAGTTGGAATAGGCCTCACCAAAAGGCTGAGTTATTTTACAGTTTAAGAAATGAAACCAACAAACGCAAAGGATATATGTCTGAAGCACTCGAAACTATTTTAAAATATGCTTTTACAGCATTAGGTTTACACAGAGTTGCTGCTTTCACTTCCCCTTCAAACGATGCCTCCATTGCAGTATTAGGACATTTTGGTTTCAGTAAAGAAGGAACACTACGTGAAGATTATTTAGTTAACGGAATTCATGAAGATTCAATATGTTATTCTTTATTGAAGTGGGAATGGGAAAAACGATTAGCTGATGAATCGATTAGCTGATTAGCTGATGGTGCTGACTAGCTGATAATTTAGAAGTATTTAATGATAGTCAAATACAAGTTGATCTTATTAAAAAAAGTTATCGCACTATCACTTTTAAACTTTTAATCTGTGGCAGAAAAAGTATCATTCTTAATTCTTAATATTTAGTTTTTAATTCTTTATAACAAAGCAAACTATTCTCAAATCCATAAGCATATATCGTAAACAATTCCCATCCTGGAAAAACCTGATCAAACTTGGCCGAAAGCGCCTTTAACTCTTCCTTATGTTTAGGATTATCCGTCATTTTATTATACGCTACACAACATTTTTCATTGGTCAATCTTTTTAAATTTTGAATAAACGCTTCACTTGCAAAAGCAGCTGGAACAGTATCTCCAAAATAACTCACCAAAGTATCCTGTGCAAAAGCGCCACTAAAATAAATGTTTCCAAGCGTATCGGCATGCATATCAAAAACACGTGTATCATTAAAGGACCCACCCATATCATTAAATCCAATTACATTAAACATCCTGATCATATATAAATTAGAGTCCAGAATGGCTGCATAAATAGTTAGCAAATCGCCTGCACGAGCAGTAACCGTATCGCCTCCCATAATGTTGTTTGGGCTGTAGGAAGTATAGTAAGCACCACCCACAACCAATCGGTTTGTTCCAATAGATTTTAGATAAGTTGCACCGACTTTGCCTTGAATAATATCAGCACCTCCCAAACAATTTTGTGCTTGTGATTTTATGTTTATGCATAAAATTAGCAGACTACTTAAAATAAAAGGTTTTAAAAAAGTAAATTTCTTCATGTAATATGGTTGTAGTTAGCAAAGCTATTAAAATTTAAAATCAGTAAAATATATTTAACAAACAGGAAAGTCAAAAAAATTGGTTGATTAAATTGATATAATCCATCTTATTTTTTAAACTTGAAATTATTTTACAATATATACTTATTAATTCTAATTTTGCAGAAAAATCAAACTAGCTATGAAAAATTTAATTTTATTTATTTTCTTACTTTCATTGAACTTAGCAAATGCGCAAGTAAATGGAACTTTAGATTTAACCTTCAATGGCACTGGCTATAATTTAGTTAACATTTTAGGAAATGATAATGCTCAAGCTTTAGTGATCAATTCAGACTCGAGTATAATAATAGCTGGAACTATGGGCAACTCTGGAAATTTAAATATTGGTGTTAAAAAGATATTTCCAGATGGCACCATAGATTCAAATTTTGGATCAGGCGGAGCTTTTATTTTAGATTACGCTGGGTTTTCAGACTTTTGTTACGACATGGCCATTCAAAGTGATGGCAAAATAATTTTAGTGGGATCTGCAAGTATAAGCGCAGCCAATCCTGATTTCTTAGCTATGAGAATTTATCCTAATGGAACTTTAGACACTACTTTCGGAAACCTTGGTTACACAACCATAGCCGTAAACACTGGTGAGGATTATGCAAGATCAGTTGTAATACAACCTGATGGCAAAATTGTACTTGCAGGATCTTCTAAAGTTCCAGGATTTTCAACTGAAAATGGTGCTTTAGTAAGATTAAATACCGATGGTTCGCTAGACACTACTTTCGGTCTTGGAGGAATTTCAATTTTATCTGTTTCACTAGCTACTGAAAAAATTGAGTCAATAACCTTATTGCCTAGTGGTGACTTCAGAGCTGTTGGCAAAGGTGGAACTTTAAACAGTCAAAACATGGTTATTTTTGGGGTATTAAGCGATGGAAATATTGATCCCAACTTTGGCACAAATGGTTATATTTATACTACATTATTAGAAGTTGGCTATGACATTAAAGAAAAATTTAATCAATTATACATTTGTGGTTTTGTTAGCACTTCTGGCGCTGTTTATGTAACCGATTTAGATGGCAGCCCTTTAGCCACCTTTGGCACAAATGCAAATGGAGCAGTGGTAACAAATCTTAATCAAGGATTACAATACTACGCCATTGAGGTGCTCGATAACGGAAAAATTATTGTAGGTGGTACTACAGCAATTGCATTTCAGGTAAGAGATAATGTAGTAACTTCAATAAATGATGATGGCACGCTAGACCAAACATTTGGAGTAGCAGGAAATGCAACAATTAACACGGGAGGATTTGATGACGTTTATGACATAGGCATTCAAGCAGATGGCAAAATAGTAGGAGCTGGATTAACTAGTCAAGCTGGAGGTAATGATATGTCAGTATTTAGGTTAGAAAATCAAATTATCACAAAACTTATTAAAACTTCTAATGATTATATCGGCATTTTCCCAAATCCAATGCTCTCTGATGAAATCACTATTTTAAATTCTGAAAATAAAAATTATCAATATCAGCTTATCGATTTTAATGGGAAATTAATTCAAGAAGGCACTACAAATAGCAAAATCACTTTTAATTCTGAATTGAGGCAAGGTGTTTATATCCTTAAACTAAACTCAAATAAAGAAGAGCTAAGATTTAAAATTGTGAAATAGACTTTTTTACAAGTTGCAATTTTCATTACAAAAGAGCATAAGTAGCGCAAGTACTTATGCTCTTTTTATTTTATATTGAATAATACTTTCGAATATTCTCTATGCTTGAATTAGTTTTGAAATGGGTTTGTCCTCCATTATTTCAAAAAAACACAGACTAAAATGTATAATCAAATTTAATTAAGATTGGCAAAATTGTTATAACACAACAAACTATTTTCAAACCCATAAGCATAAATGAGATGTAATTTCCAACCTGGAAAGGCAGTATCAAACTTTTGTGACAAAGCCACCAATTCTTGCTTGTGCGTTGGATTATCAGTCATTTTATTATACGCCACACAGCATTTTTCATTACTCAATCTTTTTAAATGCTGAATAAACTGCTCACTCGAAAAAGCAGTGGGAACAGTATCTCCTACAAATAAATCAACCACAATCAAATCAAATTTATCATTGCATTGTTGCACATATTCAAAGGCATCTGACTGCACAATTTTTAGTGATGAATATTGTTCAATAGCGAAATACTTTTTAGCAAAATTAATCACAGTAGTATCTAACTCAACACCTGTAATATTACATTTCAAACCATGTTTGTTCACCAATAAATCCACAACACTACCCGCACCTAATCCTAACAGCAACACGTTTTTTATATCATATTTTCCAATCTCAATTTGATTAAACAATTGCTCAAAAATTAAATGTAAACCACCAAACGAATAATTAGATTGATTGGCATTCAACATCAATTGGCCATTATTCACAACTACTTCTAAATGAGCACCACCATGGCCTTCTGCAACATCAATGCGTTGGGGAAAAAGATAGCTTAAGATCTTCGTAATTGTTGAAATTTTATAAGACTTATTCATGGACAATTTTACTTTTTGGTAAAACAAATTGTAATAAAATAGCAATTCCAACTACCAACACACAACCTAACACATTCAACCATAAAAAGGCCATCAAATCTATTTGCCAGGCTACAATGATAAACACCTCAGCCATGCAGGCTGCAATAAAAACAGCTTGCGATTGTACGTGCTTAACATAAAAAGCTACTAAAAAGATTCCTAAAATAGTGCCGTAAAACAAGCTTCCTAAAATGTTTACCGCCTCAATCAAATTACCTAATCTACTGGCATACAAAGCCACTATTATGCAAAATGCCCCCCAAACAAAAGTAGCCCAACGAGATGCTTTTAAATAATTAATTTCTTGATTATCTTTTTTAATTATGCGTTTATAAAAGTCTACAATAAAAGTACCTGCCAAAGAATTTAAACCACTGGCCGTTGATCCCATCGATGCTAAAAAGATGATAGCAATAATTAATCCAATCATGCCAACAGGTAAAAAGTTCATCACAAAAGTTAAGAACACATAATTTGAATCATTCACATCGGCTTTTTCATTGT
>JBILPB010000290.1:0-3208 GCA_044374175.1 Bacteroidia bacterium
GTCAGTAGCGCCTTTGCGGCAGGCTTGCAACTTTTGTTCAGCAGTATTTAATTGTACTTTTGCATTAGCTATTTGTACTTGATCATCACTATGTAAAGCCTTCACAAAGCTATTTAATGATGTTAACTTTTCTTGATGCAATAGACTGTAATCATTCTTTATTTTTTGATAATCATTATTGTATTGGCTTTGCTCAATTTTATTGGTCTCAACAGGGTTAAAAAAAATAGGCGGCTCATGATATTGATAAAAGGTAAATACCAAAATACCTATCATTAAAATAAAAAATTGCATCGGTATTTTAATCAAACCATTCATGATTAATCCCAACCTACTCTGTGTAACTGAGCTGCCTGTTAAGTAGCGCCCCACCTGCGATTGATCGGTTCCAAAATAAGAAAGCTGTAAAAAAAAACCTCCAATAATTCCCGACCAAATATTGTATCGATTGTTCCAATCAAAAGTGGTATCAATCAAATTCATCTTACCCAAACTGCCCGCAATGTGCAACGAATCAGAAAAACTAACATCGTAAGGCAATTTGTAAACCACCATAATGGCTGCCACAATCAAGCCCGAAAAAATCACAGCCATTTGAAATAACTGTGTAAACGATACTGCTTTGGTACCGCCAGAAATCGTATACAAAATCACAATACCTCCCATCAAAATAGTCGTATAGGTGATATCAATTTTTAGAATAGTACTCAACACAATGGCGGGTGCGTATATGGTAATTCCGGTTGAAAGCCCGCGCTGCAAAAGAAATAGAAAGGCTGTTAAGCTGCGTGTTTTTAAATCAAAACGCTTTTCTAAATATTCATAAGCAGTGTACACATTTAACTTATGAAAGGCTGGTATGAAAGTAATACACAATACCACCATGGCTAAGGGCAATCCAAAATAAAATTGTACAAAGCGCATCCCATCGCTAAAAGCCTGCCCCGGTGCCGATAAAAAAGTAATGGCACTCGCTTGTGTGGCCATCACCGAAAAACCCACATGATACCAAGGCAATTTTCTGTCGGCCAACAAGTAGCCTTCAATATTTTTTGTGCCGCGACTCTTGTAAATACCATATACAGCAATGCCTAAAAGCGTAAGCAACAATACAATCCAATCAATTAAACTCATTGATAGTATTTTGTGATGAAGGTAAAAATCAAAATTAAAAATACCAGAAATCCTATCACCACAGCATACACCACATACCAGTTTTTTATCCCTTTCATACTATTGATTTTTAGGAATACTCAATAGGTTTACAAACAACTGATAACCTCCTTCCACTCCTGCCGGCAGCTGTCTAAAAAAGGCCAATCCTGTATACACAAAATTACCTTTGCCATACTTGGCCACAATTAAACTGCCATTGTTAGCCGCTTCATTGGGATCATTGGCACCTATCAAAGTTTTGTAGTTCGGATCTAACTCAGATGCAAAATAAATACCTCTTTCTTGCACCCAATTTTCAAAATGTTTGTCCTCAATTTTATTGGGTGTATTAAAGGCTGGATGAGTAGCATCTAATAAATTCATCTTGGCATTTTCATCTGTAACACGCTCTCTTGAAATAGTAAAAGGATAAGGACCAATCACTGCTTTCACTGGACCTATGCGGTTGTTGGTGTTGTATTGCACCATTAAATTTCCACCGCTTTTAATATATTCCATCAACTTAGGATGATAAATTTGTAAACGCTCATTGGTATTATAAGCACGCACACCAGTCACAATAGCATCATATATATTCAGATTATCATTCTCAATCATTTTATCGCTTAACTCAGTAACATTATAGCCTATTTGCTTTAAACACGCAGGCACATCATCACCCGCACCTGGAATATAGCCAATATTTGTTCCACTTTTATTGATATTAATATTCAAAATTTTTGTTTCTGCATTACTCAATACAAATTGGGCAGGAATATGATCGTAATTAATTCTTCTAATACTTTTATCAAAGCTTTTTCCATTCATTAGCACTTTAGCTTTAAGTACCCCTGTATTGGCATTTACAGCGCGCTTAATGGTAACTGGAACAATCAACTCATCTCCTTTTTTTACAATGGAAATTTCTCTATTGTAGCTTATTTCAAAACCTGTTGCATTCAATTCTAGAGTTCCTTTCACATTTGCAGCATTGGCTTTAATCACTAAATCAATATTTTTAGCATTGGCATCTGTAAGGGCATATACAGTTTCACTAAAGTTAATGGTTACTGCAGGTAATATTTCAAAAGGACGATAAATCTCCCCTTTCACTGGATCTGTTGATTTATATACAACAGGTTTATTTAAAGTCATTTCAAAATCATTAATTAAAATTGTAACAGCTACGTGCAAAGCAGCCTCATTTTCTGAAGCTCCAATCAATAACTTATTTTCAATATCAAACACACCCGATAAATGCGCTTTGTTTAACCAATAAGGATTTGAATAAGCTGCATTTTCTGCCACTTGATAACGATATTTAATTTGTACATTCTCGTTATACACCAAACTCTTATTGATAGCACTATCCAAATTATTTTCGAAATTAATCTTATTGATTTTGATGTTTGATTTTGATCTTGCAGCCACTTCACATTTCAATAAAAAATTACCTCCAGGCACCACCGAATAATCATCTGCACTGCATTCTATCCAAAAACCAGCACAAGCTAAAATCAAACTTTCAACCTCTTGCAGTTTTATTTTTTTATAATGTTTAGCTACATTATCTTGAGTGTTAAATGCATTAATTAACTTGTAAACATCAATCAATTGCGGCACTATTTCATTTGGACTATTATGATTAAACTGCTTAATACAAGCATCAATTGCTTTTTGAATTTCATCTGCTCCTTTTATTCTATTCCAAAAGAGATTAACATGCTCCAACACATGATTTTTGCAAGAATCTCCTTTCAGCAATTTAAAGTATTCTAATGATTGTCCTCTTTGCTTAGCAGAACCAAAACCCTGACTCTTATGAAAACTTCTACTCTCTGCTGCAATCTCACCATAACTTTTTCCTAACAGAGGATTATAAACACCCACATCAAATTTTATTTGATTTTCGGAAGTGGTATTGGTGGTGCCAAAATTAAATGTATTCCAAAAAATACTGCGTGCTTGCCAAACAGAAGTGTGCTTTAATTGCCAGGCAAATTTTTGAGGATTTGCTGCATCATCAAAAGCTTGTAAAGCTAATATAGCGCTG
>JBILPB010000194.1:0-4920 GCA_044374175.1 Bacteroidia bacterium
GCAAAATTACATTTACGATATTAATGTTTTTCAAAACAAGCTGTACATAGCTTACAAGGCCGATTTCAATGATTTTTTGAATGTACAATATTTTAATGGAACTATTTTTAGTCAATTGAATGATGTGGCCATGAAAACCAAAATTGATCGGTATTATCAAATTAATAAAATTAAAACTTCTCCTGAGGGCTTGATATTAGGCGATTTATATGGAGAAATTATATACTTTAATAGCTCTACTAAAAAGATATTTTCAACTGGTTCAAATTTTATTACTTCAATAAATATTGGCTGGCATGCGACTAGCAACAGTTTAGCTGTAAGTTTTAAAAATAATGGCTATCCATTATGGTTACTTGATTTTAATACCTACGATTGTTTTGGATGTGAAAATTTGCCACGCAATAACAAATTCATTGATATCAATAATGTAAGAGCCAATATGCAAAATAGGGGTGTAATGAATTATAATTCTATTGGATATAACAGTCCGAATATTGGATGTGAATTCCCTAAAGGATCGAAACGCAGAGCAGATGGTATACAAACAATATGGATGGGTGGACTTGATAACAGCGGCAATTTGCATACCGCAGCTCAAACCTATCGTCAAACTGGTGATGATTTTTGGCCGGGACCTATTAATATTGCAACTGGTACTACTGACACCACAACAGCAATATTATATGATAAAATATGGAAATTAAATAGATTTGATATAGAGGAATTTAGATGGGCCTTTACACAAGGAACTGTTCAAAATGGGACTTACGTGGTGCCTCAAGATATCATTGATTGGCCTGCGAATGGCAATAGTGGATTAAATCAAAATTTGGCTCCTTTTTTTGATGTAAACAGCGATGGGCAATACGAGCCCTTGCAAGATGGAGATTATCCAATTATCAAAGGTGATCAGATGTTGTACTGGATTTTTAATGATATGCTCAGTAATCATGAAGAAAGTGGCGGTTTGCCTTTAGGTGTAGAAGTGCATGCTTCAGTTTATGCTTATCAATGTGATTCATTACCTGATAGTTTACAAGTTGTGAATAATACACTGTTTTATAATTTTGAAGTGATTAACAGAAGCAATATAAATTATCAAAATTTTTATATTGGCAGTTGGAGAGATTCTGATTTAGGATTTTATTCAGATGAGTATATAGCTACTAAACCAGAACTTAATTTAAATTATGCCTATCTGAAATTCGATGGTGCCAATCCCGATAGTTTAAATGAAGTTCATAAAAATGGCTGTATCGTTTTAAATGGACCTACAGCACTTATTAATGATAATATTGACAACAACAACAATGGACAGACAGATGAAGTTAATGAAAAATGTTTAATGAGTTATGGAATGGTTTTTAAAAATGATCAAAGTGTGTCTGGTAATCCTTCTTCTCCCAATCATTTTTATCAATACATGCAATCGAAATGGAAAGACAATACACCTTTAACTTATGATTATTCAGGCTATGGGGGTGCAACACCCGTAAGATTTGGTTTTGATGGGCAACCTTGGGACACCACCACTTGGAATTGTAATGAAGCTGCCGATTGGCGTACCGTTCAATCAGCAGGTCCTGTAAATTTTTTGGCTGGTGATACTATTAATTTTGAATATGCTTTTGTAAATCATTTCAATAGCAATTTGCCTTGGCAATCTGCTGCTAATTTTCAAAACTTTTTTAAAGATGTTGAAACCATTCAAAACCTTTACAATCAAGGGAATATTCCATCTTGTATCAGTTTGGATTTAGGCGTCAAACAAAACAAACCTGCATCAAATATTACTTTATTCCCTAACCCAGCGCAACAATATTTTGAGTTACAATCAAATAATGAAATTATCATCCAGGTATTAATTTATGACATCAATGGCGCGCTTATTAATCAATATCAAATCAACAATCAACATGCACAAATTGATATTCAAATGTTGAGCGCAGGGCTTTATTTTATTCAAGCAAACACAAAGTTAAAAAGCACGCATTTTAAATTGATAAAGCAGTAAGTTTTCTGCGTGAGGTTAGGTTGAAATTTAGCAATTATGAAATATAAAAAAAGCCCCCATTACTGGAGGCTTTTTAACCAATTATTAACTGTTTAGAATTTATTTTACAGAGTCAACTACTGCTTTAAATGCAGCTGGGTGGTTCATAGCTAAATCGGCTAAAACCTTACGGTTTAATTGCACATTCTTAGCATGAATTTTACCCATAAATTGTGAGTAGCTTAATCCATGCGCGCGAACGCCTGCATTAATTCTTTGTACCCATAATCCACGGAAGTTGCGCTTCTTAGCTTTTCTATCGCGGTAAGCGTATGTTAAACCTTTTTCTAAAATATTTTTTGCGATGGTAAACACGTTTTTACGTGCTCCCCAATATCCTTTTGTTTGCTTAAGGATTTTTTTTCTGCGGGCTTTTGAAGCCACATGGTTGACCGATCTTGGCATGTTTTGTTTTGTTTTGACAATCAGTGCTCTTTAAGAGTCTTTTAGTACTGATTTTCGGGTTAATACTTAAATTACCTGTTGTTTTTAATTGTTATTTACCAACACACAACATTCTTTTCACATTACCTGAATCAGGCTTGCTTACTAAGGTTGCGTGTGTTAATGCGCGCTTACGCTTGGTTGATTTCTTGGTCAAAATATGACTTTTGAAAGCATGCTTTCTTTTAATTTTACCTGTTCCTGTGAAAGAAAAGCGCTTCTTTGCACTGGAGTTGGTTTTCATTTTTGGCATTCTTGTTTATGTTTTATGGCGTTAATAATTGGTTTTCTTATTTCTTATTTCTTAGGTCTTGGTGCTATGGTCATCATCATTTTCTTTCCTTCCAGCAATGGTAGCTGTTCTACTTTTCCATACTCTGCAAGGTCTTGCGCAAAACGCAATAACATCAATTCACCTTTTTCTTTAAATAATATAGTACGTCCTTTAAACAATACAAATGCTTTTACCTTTGAGCCTTCTTCTAAAAACTTTTGTGCATGATTCTTTTTAAATACAAAATCATGTTCATCTGTATTAGGTCCAAATCTAATTTCCTTTATGGTAATTTTTGACGATTTAGCTTTTATTTCCTTTTGTTTTTTGCGGTGTT
Organism: Bacteroidia bacterium; assembly: GCA_044374175.1. Classification (GTDB taxonomy): domain Bacteria; phylum Bacteroidota; class Bacteroidia; order UBA4408; family UBA4408; genus CAIKXD01. The sequence continues at coordinate 3,112 of JBILPB010000194.1, forward strand.
CGTACAAGAACTTTTTGTAATCAATAATCTTACAAACCGGAGGATCTGCATTTGGTGCAATTTCCACCAAGTCTAATCCTGCATCTTTAGCCATCAACAACGCTTGTTGTATCGGATAAATTGCGGGCTCTACATCGTCTGCAACCACCCTTACGCGCGGTGCTCTAATGTTTTCATTGATATTATGTTCGTCCTGACGCTGAACTTTTCCCTTGATAATTTTAGGGATACGCGGGTCAAATTTTCTTTCGCCTAATGTGGTAGGCTTGGTAACATCTGTTGCTATGGGTTTCCTGTTTTTTTAAGTTAATAAATATATTTATGCTATAATTTCTATCTCTTTGTTTATTAGTGCGGCAAATTCTTCTACACTAAAAGAACCCAAATCACCTACACTTTGTTTACGCACCGAAATTTTATTTTCTTCAACCTCTTTCTCACCTACAATCAACATAAAAGGCACTTTATTTAATTCAGTATCTCTTATTTTTTTGCCAATTTTTTCGTTTCTGTCGTCAACAAGGCCACGAATATCGTAATTTTTTAGTAATTCTAAAACTTTTTTTGCGTAATCGTTATATTTCTCGCTAATTGGCAAAATGCTTATTTGCTCTGGCGCAAGCCACAAAGGAAACTTACCTGCACAATGCTCAATCAACACCGCCACAAAACGCTCCAAAGAGCCAAATGGCGCACGGTGAATCATCACCGGACGGTGTTTTTGATTATCACTACCAGTATATTCCAGTTCAAAACGTTCAGGTAAATTGTAATCCACTTGAATGGTACCCAATTGCCATTTACGACCAATAGCATCGCGCACCATAAAGTCTAGTTTAGGTCCATAAAATGCTGCTTCGCCCAATTCTACAACAGTTTTCAACCCCTTTTCAGCGGCCGATTCTACAATTGCTGATTCCGCTAAAGCCCAATTTTCGTCAGAACCAATATATTTTGTTTTATTTTCAGGGTCGCGCAATGAAATTTGAGCGGTATAATCTTTAAAATCTAAGGCTTTAAAAACATATAAAACCAAGTCAATTACTTTACAAAACTCCTCTTTTACCTGATCTGGACGGCAAAATAAATGCGCATCGTCTTGTGTAAAGCCACGTACACGGGTCAGGCCGTGCAATTCACCTGCTTGCTCGTAACGGTAAACGGTTCCAAACTCGGCCAAACGCACCGGTAAATCTTTATAGGATTTTGGCGAAGCTTTATAAATCTCGCAGTGATGAGGGCAATTCATTGGTTTCAAGAAAAACTCCTCGCCTTCATGCGGTGTTTTAATGGGTTGAAAAGAATCGGCTCCGTATTTTTCGTAATGACCAGAAGTTACATACAAGTTTTTATTGCCTATATGTGGGGTAATTACCGGCAAATAGCCAGCTTTCATTTGTGCTTTCTTTAAAAAGTTTTCTAAGCGTTCGCGCAAAGCAGCCCCTTTTGGCAACCATAATGGCAAGCCCATGCCCACTTTTTCTGAAAAAGTAAACAACTCCAATTCCTTACCTAGCTTACGGTGGTCGCGTTTTCTAGCTTCTTCAAGTAATACCAAATAATCGGCTAAATCTTTTGCTTTGGTAAAGGTAATACCGTAAATTCTGGTCAATTGCTTATTTTTTTCATCACCACGCCAATAAGCTCCGGCAATGTTCATTAGCTTTATAGCTTTAATAAAGCTTGTATCAGGAATGTGTGGTCCACGGCATAAATCTGTAAATTCACCTTGTGTGTAAAAAGTAATTTTACCATCTTCTAAGTCTTTCAATAAATCCAATTTGTACTCATCTTGCTTTTCAGTAAAAT
>JBILPB010000061.1:0-17573 GCA_044374175.1 Bacteroidia bacterium
TGCTAGGTTCTCCACCAGTTACTACCACTGCTTTTCCAGGATATTGATTGGCGTTGTTTACAATATCATCTGCACTTGTAAGTGGATGTATGGAAGCATCCCAACTTTCTTTTACATCGCACCAATGACAACCAACATCACAGCCTCCAACACGAATAAAATAGGCTGCTTTGCCGGTATTAAAACCTTCGCCTTGAATGGTATAAAATTCTTCCATTAATGGTAAAAACTGTCCATTTTGGGTGAAAATATTTTGTTCGCTTTGTATTTTTAATCTGTCCACTTCTTGTAATTTGGTGCAAATTAACTAATTATTTATTCAGCACATGCTTAAGAAGTGCAGTATTAATCTGATATCACAAGTTTAAGGTTTTTTTTAGCTTCTTTTACACTTACATTTATAAAGTATAGCCCATTATTTAAATGAACAGGCAATATAAAATCCTGATTTTTTTGATTGATTTTAAATTCAGTAGCATAAATTAACTTGCCTGATAAATCATTTAACTGTATCAAACATACTTCATTTTGGGTATAATTTAAAGTGCCAGCTATTCTTGCATTTGAGCTTTCATTTATAATTAAAGATAAATTATCATTGCTATTTTCATTGACACTTTGAAGGTAAGAAATGTATACTGAATCGCTAACCAAACAATTGTTCAAATTTTTAGCAACAACACTATGCCAACCAGTGTAAGTGGGTGTTATAGAAGGCCCAAACAAACCATTGCTCCATGATAATGCGCCAATAAAACTATCAACCGTTAAGGTACAGTTATCGCAAATTATAGAATCGGGCATGATATTTACAAAAGGCATTTTTAGGTAGTTGATCAAATCTGCTTGATATAAATTTCCACCCGAGTTGTCGATGGTAGAGAATTCATCAGTAATATAAACTTGATGATTATTTTTAAAGGTTACGCCTTCTTTTTGCGTAAATGAATTAAGTGTAATGGCAGCCATTGCCCCTTTAAAAAAATTAGAACCATCAAAACAACTAAACCACCATATTTTCCCATTATTAAGTAAGGCTAAATGCGATTGGTCGGGAGAGAGCGCTGCCGAAGTTACCCAGCATTCGGATTGTGAATTACCGCAGAGAAAAATACTATCGCAAATTTGGGCGGTGTAAACACCCGGTGTAGCAGGAATTTTATACATCTTACAGTAACCGTTAAATGGTGCAGTTCTGTTTTTTGTGAACAAAAATAAACTATCGTTATACCAAACAAATGCTTCAACATCAAAATTTCTTTTTGTAGGATTGGGAGGAAACAATGTTTGATCTGGATAACTGAACTCTATTATATTTGCTGTAATAGCATTTCCTGAAAAGCTTGATGGACTTTGTATTTTGTATACTCTTAAATTGGTGCGGTCATTATTATTATTCCCAAAATCGCCTATGTACACATTTTGTAAATTATCATGGGTAATATCTTCCCAATCGCTGTTATTGGCGCTATTGATATTTATTGTTCTTATTAAATTCCCTAAGGTGTCTAATTCATAAATTTCATCATTGCCTCCAGAGTCGTTATGGGTGTATAATCTATTTGGGGCAATAAATGTTACTCCGCTGCTTTCATTGAGGGTATTGGTTAAGGTCCCAATAGTATTTAATGGGATTGTTTGAGCAGCTATGCCTTTGAAAAGAAAACTTAAAATCACTATCGATAAGTGATACTTTATATTCATCATGTCTTATTGTTAAATTTGTATGCTATCCCCAAATCAATGTTTACGCTTGTTATATTTAAATTAATTTGTTCTTTATATCCTTGATTATTGGAGACGGATAAAATTACAAATTTATAAGTGTTAAAAGAATAATTAATAGTCAGCTTCATGCTTTTATCTACCTTTAATAAAGATTTCATGATTATAGTAGTTAAAGCGAATAACAAGCTAAAAACTATGGAGCTTATGTATCTATTAATCATGACTTCATTTGGTGCATATAGACAATACGCATAAATAGCGCTCTTTGTTTATAAAGTACAAATTTAAAATAAGTTGGTTCAATGATATTGATGTAAAATAAATTCTATTAACAATAAAAAGTTAGCGTTTAATACAGGTATACTTTTGGTAGAATTTAAATTCCATTAGCTTTGCCTTATGATTATTGGCCATATTAACTGCATCAAATTTAGTTTCTTTATACTGCTGCTGACCTCTTTCCCATTATACAATTATGGTCAAAAAGTGGGTGTAGTTTTAAGTGGAGGCGGAGCAGATGGCATAGCACACATTGGGGTTTTAAAGGCCTTGGAAGAACAAAACATTCCCATAGATTATATTGCAGGAACCTCTATGGGAGCGCTTGTTGGTGCCATGTATGCCTCTGGCTATTCGCCATCAGAAATGGAGGTGATGGTGCATCAGGAAAAATTTAAAAAATGGGCCGTTGGCGAAATTGAAGAACAACATATTTATTATTTCAAAAAAAGAGAATCCGATGCAGGATGGATCAATTTTAAATTTTCATTAGATACTTTAATTCAAACATCCTTACCAACAAATTTAATATCTCCTGTACCTGTTGATTTTGGATTGATGGAATTTTTTGGAAGGCCAACAGCAGCTTGTGGAAGAAATTTTGATAGTTTATTTGTTCCTTACCGATGCGTTGCTGCAAATATCACTGATAAACGCCAGGAGGTTTTTTCGAAAGGCGATTTAGGACAAAGTGTGAGGGCTTCAATGTCGTATCCCTTTTATATCAAAACTTTAAATATCGATAATAAACTTTATTTTGATGGTGGCTTGTATAACAATTTTCCTACAGATGTGATGTATGAAAGTTTTAAACCAGACATTATCATTGGAAGCAATGTTTCTGAATCGCTTAATCCGCCTGATGAAGACGATTTAATTTCTCAGGTAAAAAGTATATTTATCACACGAGGTTTGAGCATTGAAGTGCCCATTAAAGTTTTTATCATAGAACCCAAAGTAGGATTTGTAGGTTTATTCGATTTTGACGAACCTGACGCTTTAATAGCATCGGGTTATGGCGAGGCCTTAAAAAAAACGGAGGAGATTTTAAGGGTGGTGAGCAGAAAGTCGGATAAGGAATTGTTGAGACTAAAAAGAAAGTACTTTAGAGAAACTGCTCCGCAGCTGGTTTTCAACCAGGTTGAAGTAAAGGGTTTAACCAAAAGCCAAAGCTCTTATGTTAGAAAATTATTAGGCTTAAAAAAGAACAGTATCATCACTTTTGAAGAGTTAAAGCCAAAGTACTTTAGATTAGCAGCCGATCAAAAAATAAAGCAAATATATCCACTCGCTAAGGCAGATACAGCCACAGGATATTACAAACTTGATTTAAAAATTAAGAAGGAAAAAGATATTTTACTCACTTTTGGAGGAAACTTTTCGTCAAGACCTTTGAATGCAGCCTATATTGCAGCTCAATATAATTATTTAGGTAAAATAGGTATAAGTATTTTTGGGAACAGCTATTTTGGTAGATTTTATGGTTCTTATCTTGTAAAAACAAAATTCGATTTTCCTTCTAAATTACCTTTTTATATTGAAACATCTTTTACAAGAAACCGATGGGATTATTTTAGAAGCAGTACCGCATTTTTTGAAGAGTCGAAGCCTTCTTACCTAGTGCAAAATGAAAATTATTTTGATATAAATGCCGGACTGCCCGCCAAAAACAAAGCAAAATTTAGTTTTGGTGGAAATGCAGCAAATCTTTTTGATCGTTATTATCAAAGCAAAGCCTTTACTCAGGCAGACACCACTGACAGGACAGATTTTTTATTGTTAACGCCTTATGTTTTTTACGAAAGAAACACTTTAAACCGCAAGCAATTTGCTAATTCAGGAACCTATTTAGCCTTAAAATTTAAGTTTGTATTCGGTAATGAAATTACTAACCCAGGTACAACATCTTCTGAACAATTATTTGAAACAGCCTATCATGAATGGTTTCAATTTAAGTTGAGTTATGAAAATTACTACAAAAGAAGAGGGCGATTAAGACTAGGATTTGCGACAGAAACAATTATTTCATCGCAAGATTTTTTTGCGAATTACACAGCAAGTATTTTAGCAGCACCTCAATTTAATCCTATTCCAGAAGCTAAAACCATATTTTTAGAAAAATACAGAGCACACAACTATACAAGTTTTGGATTAAAAAATGTAATCAACATTTATAGTTCTTTAGATTTAAGAATAGAAGGCTATGTCTTTCAAGCTTATCAATCAATTTTAAAAGATGAATTTTTACAACCTTATTACGGTGATTTGTTTAGTTTAAGAAGTTTTATAGCAAGCACAGGACTTGTTTATCAAACGCCAATTGGACCTTTGAGCCTTAATTTTAATTATTACAGTGCCAATGAAAAGCCATATAGCTTTCTTTTCTCTTTTGGATACATTATGTTTAACAAGCGTGCTTTAGATTAAAAGGTTAAGAAACAATATGTTACGATATTTTTTTAATATCTTTGTTTGATTTTGTCCCTTTAAACTTAAATTTTCGTTTATTAACATATAAATAAAACCTAAAATCCATGAAAAAAAAATTACTTCTTTTACTAGCCGTGTTTGCATTAAGCAACATGTTAATCAAAAAGGCCCAAGCTCAGCTTGCGTCTCCAATTAATGTTTTATTATTATGTTAATGGTTACCAATCAGGAGGGTATCTTCCAACAGACTCGGTGAGTATGTATGTGGCCTTTGGTGATGGCACAAGTTCAACCACCAAGTTTCCGCTGTATCAGAGTGTTTATTATTCAGGGCTTGTTGAGCACACCTATACTTTGCCTGGGCAATACTCAAGTCAATTCATTGTAACATGGCCTGATAATGATATGGATACCTTAATATACGGGCCAGTGTTTGTTGGCCCTTGTGGTAATATTGAGGGGACAGTTTTTGTTGATGACAATGCTGATTGTATTTTCAACAGTGGTGATTCATACATTCCATATGCTGGTATAGTAATTACTGATCAAACTGGTAATAATTATGGTTATGCCTATACCGACAGTATTGGACAATATTCATTGTCTTTGCCCATAGGATTTTCCTTTAATATAACGCTTTCTTCTTATTTACTAAATACAGCAACGGTTTCATGCCCTTCTGGAGGCACATATTCAGTTACACCAACAGGAACAAATCAAGTAATGGATTTCGGAATTACATGTAACAACCAATTTGATTTAGAGGTGACCTTGCATGGATGGAGATTTAGACCTGGTTTTGTAGGTTGGGTGCACACTTCAGTAATTAATAATTCATGCTTTCCTGCTAATAATGCCGATGCAACACTTAACTTAGATCCAATTGTTAGTTATTCTGCCGATAATTGGGGAGTTCCATCAAGCAGCGTTGTTGGACAAGATGTAAACTGGTCAAATATTAATGCAGGCTATTGGGGTTACGGGCATCATGCATCTACCGAGGTAAGCACACCGTTGTCGGCACAAATTGGCGATACTGTTTGTTTTACTTATTCAGCTAGTCCAATTATCAATGATGCTAATCCAGCAAATAATACTATTACAAAGTGTTACGCGGTAAGTAATTCTTGGGATCCTAATGCAAAAGAAGTTTCACCAGCAGGAATAGGAGCAGAGGGCTATGTACCGCAAAATACCAATTTTACTTATACTGTGCATTTCCAAAATACTGGAACAGACACGGCTTATAATGTTTCTATCTTAGATACCATAGATGTTGATTTAGATTTTAATTCTTTGGTAATTGTTGGAAGTTCGCATCAAATGACTATTGATGTTATCGATAACCATATCTTAAAATTTAATTTTTATAATATTATGTTGCCTGATAGTGGTGCTGATTTAGCTGGTAGCGAAGGTTATGTTATCTATAAAGTAAAAGCTAAACCAAACGCCATTGTTGGAACAGAATGGAAAAACACAGCTTATATTTATTTCGATTTTAACGAAGCCATTATCACTAATACTACTTTAAATACGCTTGAAGTTTTAACAAGTATAAAAGAGGCTACACCATCAACATTTTCAATTGCACCAAATCCTGCTTATGATATAGTAACAGTAAACTTCGAAAACAATTATAACGGAAGTTTAATAATAACTGATGTTACAGGAAGAATTGTAAAGCAAATACAGGTTAACAATACGAACAGAGTTCAGATCAACACAAGTGATTTAAGCTATGGTTTTTATCAATTGTCGACTGTAGGTAAAAATGCTGTAAGTAAATTACAGGTAATACACTAGTTTAGGTTTAGGTTAATTAAAAAAAAGGCTGACAATAATTTGTCAGCCTTTTTTTATGAGAATATTTTATTTTATTGATCAATTACATTTGAACTTCCTTTATTAATTTTCCTTTTTCGTTATAAAATTTCCAAAGGCCAACTTGTTTATTATTAAAATAATTGCCTTCCATTTTTAAAACACCATTTTCGAAATAAACGCTACTGGCACCATTTCTAACCCCTAAGGTATATTCACCATAACTCCAAAGTTTTCCATTTTCATAAAAATAGCTCCAGTCGCCATCGCGTTTTTTATTTTTGTAAACACCCTTTACCTTAATGTTTCCATTTTTATAATACTCATGATAAATGCCACCAATAGTGTCTTTCAGCACATTTGGTTTAAAATTGTTATTTATTGGCGCAAGCTTATTTTCGCTGGTATTTTCGGTTTGTTTACTTTTATTACAAGAAATTGCAGCTACTCCTGCGAGTATAAAAAAAGAAAATTTTGCCATCGAATTTAATCTCATTTTAGTTTTTATTTTGTTCTTTCAGTAGTGTAAATTACCAACTGCTCGAGCGAAGCTTTTGCCTCGCAATCACTAAACTGACGCAAGATATCTAATGCACGTTGCCTATACTCTAACATTACTTTTTGTGCATATTCAATACCTCCGCTTGTTAAAACGTAATCAATAACATATTTCACTTTTTCGGGATCATTATTATTGTTTTTAACGATGTTAATCAGTTTGCGTTTTATTAAAAAGCTAGCTTTGCTTAAGGCGTAAATTAGCGGTAATGTCATTTTTTGCTCTTTAATATCAATGCCTGTTGGTTTGCCTATATCACCTGATCCATAATCAAAAAGATCATCTTTTAGCTGAAATGCAATACCAGTTAGTTCGCCAAACAATCTCATTTTTTCAATTGTTTCGGCATTGGCTTTCACACTTTGTGCACCAGCGGCACAACATGAAGCAATTAACGATGCCGTTTTTTGTCTGATAATATCAAAATATACTTCTTCACTAATATCTAATCTGCGGGCCTTTTCTATTTGCAATAATTCGCCTTCGCTCATCTCTCTAACTGCGTTAGATACTATCTTTAATAAATGATGTTCATCATTTTCAACTGATAATAACAAACCTCTGGAAAGTAAGTAATCGCCAACCAATACCGCAATTTTATTTTTCCATAAAGCATTTACTGAAAAAAAGCCTCTGCGTAAATTGCTATCATCAACCACATCATCATGCACCAGCGTGGCAGTATGTAAAAGTTCTATTAGAGAAGCAGCGCGATAAGATGATTCTGTAACTTCTCCACATAGTTTAGCGCTTAAAAACACAAACATGGGACGCAATTGTTTGCCTTTTCTTTTTACGATATAATGCGTTATTTTATCCAATAAAGGAACAGCGCTTTTCATCGATTGTTTGAATTTTTCTTCAAACAACAGCATTTCTGTGGCTACTGGCTTTTTTATTTGGTCAACTATTGCGCTCAATCTTATGTTATAGGCCGTCAAAAGTAATCAAAAATGATAGCCAATCTGTTTAAAAAGGTTAATGGATTAATTAGATTTTAACACAATAAAAAAAAGCCGCAATTTGTATTACGGCCTAATTTTTTTGTTTTATTAATATTCGTCCTCGTTAAAGAAAAAGTCTTCCTTTGAGGGATAATCGGGCCAGATATCTTCAATTGATTCATAAACCTCACCTTCATCTTCAATCTCTTGTAAATTTTCAATTACCTCCATAGGTGCACCCGAGCGAATGGCAAAGTCAATCAACTCATCTTTTGTGGCCGGCCAAGGCGCATCCTCTAGGTTAGATGCTAATTCTAGTGTCCAATACATATTATTTTCTTGTTTTAATTAATCGTTCTAATTCCGAACCCTCGGAATCAAATTTTGCGCGAAATTAAAAAAAAATAGATATCAAAGAAGTTTTATTTGTTAACGATATGCATCTGTTAATTATTTTAACATTGAATTTTTATATTCAAAATTTTTGCGCATCCCACTATGCAGAGGGAAATGGCCGTCCGCTATATCTTTTTTGTTAAGCAATTCAGTCAACTCAATTCATTTAAAACAAAAAAGTCCACTATCGGGAGCGCTCCTTGCCGATGCCTCGACACTTTGCGCAAAAAAGCTACATTATTTTTTAAAACTATTTTTCAAACTTATCATTAAAAAAACCTTATAGTTTTGCAAGCCAAATTATTTCATATGTCCCACAACACTGAAAATGGCTCATCACACATCATTCAAAGTTTTGTTATTAATTTATTAATTGCAGCCTCTAAAGCTTTTGCGGCATTTTTTACACGTTCCGGTGCTATGTTGGCTGAGGCTATCCACTCTTTTGCCGATTGTGCCAATCAACTATTGCTGCTGGAGGGCGTAAGGCAAGGTAAAAGACCAGCTGATGCTAAACACCCCTTAGGCTATGGACGAGCGGTTTATTTTTGGTCATTTATGGTGGCCATGTTGTTGTTCTCCATTGGAGGTATGTTCTCTATTTATGAGGGTTTTCATAAATTGCAACATCCTGAGCCCATTGATAATATTTCCTGGGGTATTGGTGTTTTACTCTTTTCCATTGTTTTAGAAAGTTATGCCATGTTTTCTAACATCAAAGAAATTAATACACGTAAAGGAAAATTCAGTTTTTTAAATTACTTAAGAAATACTAAGGACAGCGATTTAGTGGTAGTTTTTGGTGAAAACTCAGCCGCAGTATTTGGGCTTTTATTTGCCATCACTGCCATGATGCTTACTTATATTACTGGCGATGGGCATTATGATGCTTATGGTTCTATTGCCATTGGTATCATATTAATTGCGGTAGCCATCTTTTTAGCAGTTGAAGTAAAATCACTTTTAATTGGTGAAAGTGCAAGTGATAACATTTTAGAAGAATTGCATAAAATTATTTCACAAGAAAAACATGCACTAGAATTGCTAAGATGTGTTACCATACAGCAAGGCCCTGGAGAAGTGTTGATGTGTATTAAAATAAAATGCGATTCAACCATCAGCGCGCTAGAAGTAAGCAAACTTATCAATAGATTAGAAGCTCAAATAAGAATCACCACTCCCGAAGTTAAATGGATTTTTGTGGAGCCTGATATGCAGGAGTGGAAGGCAATTTAAAATGAATAAAGAAGTTATATATTGATAATTGATTAAATTGAAAATCATTTATCCATTTATTATTCCTATCTTTACGACATATTACACAAATTAAACTACTCATTGTTGTGTTATTGTATTAACAATAACCTTCTTGCAACAGTGCTTTCGGAGTATCAAATTTCCCAAAAATTAGAAGTTTAACAAGTATAGCTGTTGCTGTTTCAAATGATCGCTGAAACATAACTGTATAACTATTAGCGGTCTATAATTTACAAAAAAAATAATGACATTTGAACATTTAAATTTAATTGAGCCAATTCTGAAGGCTTTAAAAACAGAAGGTTACACTACACCAACACCCATTCAGCAGCAAGCTATTCCACTTTTATTACAACGTAAAGATTTATTAGGTTGTGCACAAACAGGCACTGGTAAAACAGCCGCATTTGCTATTCCTATTATTCAATTAATGATGGAAAACAAAACTCAGGTGCAAGGTAGAAGACCTATCAGAGGTTTGGTACTAACGCCTACCAGAGAGTTGGCGATTCAGATAGAAGAAAGTTTTGCAAACTATGGTAAAAATACACCCCTTAAATACAGAGTTATTTTTGGAGGTGTTAATCAATACTCTCAAGTAGAAGCCATAAAAGCAGGCGTAGATATTTTAATTGCCACACCAGGCCGTTTATTGGATTTAATGAACCAGCGTTTGGTTGACATATCAAAAATAGAGTTTTTTGTACTCGATGAAGCTGATCGTATGCTTGATATGGGCTTTGTGCATGATGTAAAACGCATTATTGCAAAATTGCCAGCAAAACGTCAATCTTTGTTTTTTTCGGCCACCATGCCTCCAGAGATTGTTACTTTAGCCAATACTATTTTAGTAAATCCTTCTAAAGTAGAAGTTACACCTGTAAGTTCTACGGTTGACAAAATAAATCAAGTGGTTTACTTTGTGGACAAAGGCAACAAAAAAAATCTATTGATAGATATCTTAAAAGATAAAAGTATAGAAAGAGTTTTGGTATTTGCACGCACCAAACATGGTTCTGATAAAATTGCTAAAGAGTTGATTAAAGTGGGCATTCAAGCACAAGCCATCCACGGAAATAAATCTCAAAATGCACGTCAAAATGCTTTGAACAATTTTAAATCTAAACTAACACGTGTTTTAGTAGCTACTGATATTGCAGCGCGTGGGATTGATATTGATGAGCTTTCTCATGTTATCAATTTTGAGTTACCTAATATACCTGAATTGTATGTACATCGCATTGGACGCACGGGCAGGGCAGGTGCAAGTGGCATTGCAATCGCTTTTTGCGATGCTGAGGAAAAAGAATATTTGAGAGATATTCAGAAATTAATTGGTAAAAAAATTCCAGTGAATGATAATCATGCTTATGAATTAAAAATTCATAATCCTGTTAAGGAAGCGCCAAAGCAATTCACAAGATCACAACATCAGCGACCATCAAGTGCAAAGCAGGGTGGAGGAGGAGCGGCACATGGTCGTTCATCACAAAGTAAAAGTTATGGAGAGGGAAACAAATCAAATAGTCCGCGCAGACCAAATAGCGAAGGAAGACCAAGGTTTAAATCGCCACACAAACAAGATTAATGAGTTTTAAATAATTGTAAAAGAGCTGGATTTATCATCCAGCTTTTTTTATTCCGGTAATTCAAGTGCAACAATTTTTTTCATCTTTTTTTGTATCACACCAAAGTGATGCTGCTCCTCTAAATTTACAAAACTAATGGCAATGCCTGGCGATTCTGCTCTACCTGTGCGGCCTATACGATGAATATAATCTTTGGGCGACCGTGGCAATTCGTAATTAATGACACAAGGAAGAAATGGAATATCGATACCTCTGCTCATTAAATCTGTAGCCACTAATACTTTAATTTTACCAGCTTTAAATTGGGCTAAGGCTTCGGTGCGTGAGCCTTGACTTTTTTTACTGTGCATGGCCAATGCACTGATTCTATTGATGTTTAACTTTTCAGCCACAGCATCGGCACGAAAAACAGAAGAAGTAAAAACCAATACTTGGGTTAATTTTTTTTCTTTAATTAACCTTCTTAAAAATGGACCTTTATCAACATCTTCAATAGCATAAGCTTGCTGATTAATTAATTCTATATCTATTGTTTCTGCTGCGAGTTCAATCTTTACAGGCGATTTTAAAATAAGGTGCGAAAGCTCTTCAATAGCCAAATTAAAAGTGGCAGAAAAGAGTAAGTTTTGTCTTTTTTGAGGCAATAACTTTAAAATATTTTGCATTTCATTTGCAAAACCAAGATTCAACATTTTATCAGCTTCATCAAGAACCAGTACTTCTAAATCAGATAAATGTACCGCTTTTGATTCAACCAAATCGAGCAGTCTGCCTGGAGTTGCCACTAAAATTTGGACACCATTCATATGCATCATTTGAGGATTGATAGAAACACCCCCGAATACGGCCATGCTTTTAATTTTTTCGGGTAGCGAAAGACAAAAAGATTTAAAAACTTTTTCGACTTGAACGGCCAATTCACGCGTTGGAACAAGGATTAACACTTTTACATGTCTGTTTTTTGCATCAACTTTGCCAATAATTTTATGAATGATGGGTAAGGCATAAGCCACAGTTTTACCCGAACCAGTTGGTGCAATTGCAATTACATCTTTTCCTTCTAAAACCAAAGGAATAGCTTGGCTTTGAATGGGGTAAGGTGTTTTATAAAACTGTTTGTTGAGTTGTAATAATAATTGATAATTTAAACCTAGGCTTGAAAAGGACATATATTAACTGTGTTTGAGTATAGAAAAGAAAGTCTTTCTACTGTAGGCTTAGCGATAAATGATTTAGCCATTCAAAGGCCATTTTTTCTGATGAAAACAATTTTGTTGGTGTAGAAGGCTTATTTACTTTGATAAAAAAGTTGCCAATAATTTTATTTGCCGGTGATTGCGATACGATAGCAGCAGCAAATCTTAATTCGGTAAATGCTGAACTTGCTAATAATTGCCTAAGCTCGCCAGTTGTAGAAAAAAAGTTGGTAGCATCAGTTAAAACAGCAAATTTATTTCCTTTCGAAAGGGATAAAAAATTACTTCGCATTTCGTAACCATCAACAACATCTAATTCAATACCAGCTTTTGGCTTTAGCTTAAATATGTTATGGCTCAATACATAAATTTCAAATTTTTCATTGCTGAATGCTGCCTCTGAGACTTTCACATTTTTTTTTATTATTGAATTCATGCTAGCATATCTATTATTTATTTGACTTGGTAAAGTGGCTAATAATGTCTTATTTACTTAAAATCTTAAATTCAGTTCTTCTATTTAATTGACGTCCTGCATCTGTCTCATTCCCAGCAATTGGTTGTGTAAGTCCGTATCCTTTGTATTCTAATCTTTCCTTGGCAATTCCTTTTCCTATTAAGTATTCAACTACCGATTTTGACCTGCTTTCTGATAAAGTTTGATTATAAGCTGCAGCACCTTTATTATCTGTGTGACCACTGATCTCAATTTTTAAAGTAGGTACATCATTCAGTAATTTGGTTAAACGCTCTAATTCATTGGTAGATTCTAGTCTAAGTGTGGCTTTATCAAAATCAAAAAAGATATTTCTTAACACAATTTTTTGACCCACTTGCACATTTTTAAGTTGCACATCTTTAATCACCTCTTGGTAAGAAGCAGAAAGAGGAATGTCAAAATTTTCGGAGTGGAACAAGTAACCTTCGGCTTTAACAGCAATACCATAATTCTTTCCAGATGGCAAGGTTACTAAGTATTTTCCCGATTTACTATTTGATTTAAAAGTGGCAATTTCTACATTTAATGTGTTATCAATTAGTACAATTTCGGCTTCCAATACTTTTTGTGTTATGGCGTCAGAAATAATTCCCTTTAAAAGGGTAACAGCATTGGCATTAATTTCAACTGCTGGCGCAATATAAACTTCGCTCACAGGGGCTTCAACACTGGCTAGCAAATTGTCTTCATTGCTTAACTGAACAGGTTTTTCGGGACCTAAGAATGAAACTAAATAAATATCTTTTTCTCCAAAACCATCATTTTTTACCGAAGCATAATAGCCATGTTTACCACTTGCCGAAATAACAAAAAATACATCATCATCAGGTGTATTAATAGGATAACCAAGATTAACAGGTTCAGTCCACATTCCATTTTTTAATTCACATTTAAAGATATCAAAACCACCCATAGTGCTGTGACCTTCTGAGCTAAAGTAAAGTGTTTTGCCATCTGGTACAATAAAAACGCCTTCTTCATTATATGGAGTATTGATGGTGGTGCCCATGTTATAGGCTTGTTCCCATTTGTTATTTTCGTTTTTGTTGACATAATAAATATCGCGCCCACCATAACTTCCATCTTTTCTATCACTCACAAAAAAGAGCGTTTTACCCTCATAGGAAATAGAAGCCGAAGACTCATGTTCACTGCTGTTTATGGCTTTCGCCATTTTTTCAGGCTCACTAAATTTATCTCCAAGTAAGTTACTTTGATAAATATTTCCATAGCCTTTATCATCGCGATAGGTAAACATAATTTGTCCATCGGGAGAGGTATTTACTGTTGCATCATGCCCAAGAGTATTAATGGGTGGACCCATATTAGTTGGCACGCTCCATTCTTCATTAAATTTGTAAGTTACATAAACATCTTCAAAATATTCAGCATAATTTTCATCAATATTACCTCCCGTGGTAGTATTCCTCCTTGAAGTAAAATACATCGCATCCTCATCAGCAGTAATAATTGGGCCATAATCGGGGTAAGGAGAATTAACTTTATTTCCAATGTTATCAATAAAAACACGCACCGGAGTTTTAACTAATTCTATTCCATAATTACATTCGGCAATTTTTTTATTCGCATCAGCTATCAGTGCAGCTTGATCTTTTTTCTTTGGGTCTAAACTAGCTTTAAATGTTTGATATTCGGCAATGGCTTTGTCCCAGTCCATATTCAAATGATAGCCTCTTCCTAGATAATAATGAATTTCGGGATCAATCCCAGGATTTAATTCATAAGCTTTTTCAAAATGAGTTTTAGATTTCATTTTAAAATTACCATTGATATAACACACACCAATTCTAAAGTTTAACAATGCATTGTTGGGATTGAATGTATTTGCTTTTAAAAATTGTTCTAAGGCAAATTTATAACGGCCTGGTCTATTGCCTTCATACTCTTCGTTGCCTAATTCCATGTATTTTTTAGCTTCTTTTAATTGGTCTTTTTGATTAGGAAAAAAGTCTTTTTCAAAAGGTATATCTTTTCCTGTTTGTCCAAATACAACAAGACTTAGCGAAATAAATAATATAGTGATGATTTGCTTCATGATCTTTAAATTAACGGTTAATGCTTTATTACTTATTTACAATCGCTCATGTATTTTACGGCCGCTTCATTGCCTAACTTTTGCGCCTTTTCCCAATCTCTGCATGCGCCTTTGGCATCACGTATCATTTCTTTAGCGATGCCTCTGTTTAAAAAAGCAGCTCCGTAATCATTATTTAATTGAATAGCTTTTGTAGCATCATCAATAGAACTGTTATAATCTTTTAATTTAAATTTAGCTGCAGCACGGTTGTTGTAGGCATATGCATAATCGCCTTTAATTTTTATAGCCGCTGTAAAATCATCAATAGCCCCCTGGTAATCGCCTGCATCAAACTTAGCAGAACCTCTATTATTGTATGCAATGTAGTTATCAGACTTTGCAACAATGGATTTGGTATAATTGTCAATGGCACTTTTAACATCCCCTTTTTTACGTAAAGCAGAGCCCAAATTGTTGAATGTAAATGCCATTTGACCATCTAACTGAACTGCTTTATTATAATCAGCAATAGCACCATCATAATCTTCTAACTGACGCTTGGCACTTGCTCTATCGTTATAAGCGTAAGCATAATCGGGTTTAGCTGCAATTGCTTTTGTAAAATCATCGATGGCCTCTTTATACTTTTTTTCATTAAAAAAGACATTGCCTCTATAATAATAAGCTTGCGCAATATTTTCGTTTAGCTCGATAGATTTACTATAATTTGTTTTAGCTTTTTCATTGTCCTTCAATAATACATAAGTTTGCGCTATATTATAATATACATCTTTTATTGAATCAACAGGGTTTAAACATTTTTCAAAATCTTCGATAGCAGGTTGATACATTTTCTTTTCTTTTTTCGCTACAGCCCTATTAAAATAAGCTTTTCCCCAATCAGGTTTAAGTCGAATAGATTCATCAAAATGCTCTATAGCCGTTTTATAGTCGCTAATTTTCATTTTTTCGATGCCTGAGTTGTAGGCCAATTCTGCTTCTTGAGAAGGCATTAAGTTAATAGATGTAACACTATCTTGCCCTGCAGCTGTTTTTGAAGTGTCGGTGGTCACCTGAGCAATACCTGAAAGGCAGGTGCCAACTATAAAAAAACTTAGAATTATTGCTTTTATCATACTGTAGTTTATTTTAACTTTATCGCTCAAATTTAATTACTTCTTGCGAATATCAAAATTCAAATTGCTTTTAAGTGTGAAAATAAAGATTTTTATATCGATACAATGAATGCGTTATTTTTTAAATGATGCTTACCTTTGCACCATAATTCCTCGATAAATGAAAACACTGATTATTGTAAGACACGCAAAAGCAGAAGTGCTTCCAGCCCATAAGACTGATTTTGAAAGAAGGCTTACGGATAGTGGCAAAGCTGATGCTGAAAAAATGGCAGCGAGCTTAACGCAACAAATAAAGTGTCCCAGTATTTTTATTTCAAGTACTGCAAAAAGAGCATTTAGCACGGCTAAGAGGTTTGCGGCTGCATTTAAGTTAAAAGAAGAAGGTATTATTAAAGAAAAAAAAATATATGAAGCCAGCGCAGAGACATTGATTGAATTAGTTCAGTTAATTGATAATAAACATGAAACAGCCATTATATTTGGTCATAATCCTGGCTTTAGTCAACTGGCATATTATTTTTCTGGAAATGGCGCTATTGAATTACCTACTTGTGGTGTTGCCATTGTTGAATTTGATATCAACGATTGGCAAAATGTGGCCTATAAAAATGGGAAAATTACTTATTTTAATAGGCCCTAGCGTGTAGTTAAATATACCAACAATCAAAGGTTAATAATTGATTCTTGTTTTATCATTTTTTTACGACCTTCTATTGCATATTTGCATTTTAGTGTAATATAAAAGACAAAGATGTTGAAGTTTATTTTGAGAGGATTACTGTTGATGATTTGTTTGCAAGGTACCATCAGTGTTGCAGGCCAAAAGGGGAGAGATTCTACTTTTGTATACATACAAGATGATCCCATTGTGGCTATGCTGGATAGCTTGCAGCTCACCAAATATTTTGAATGTAATAGCTATTTATCCGATTCATGTTTGTTCGACATGTCTAATTACAAAACTGGTTTTATACCTTATTTTGATGAATTAGTTTATGAAGCACGCCTCGCTAAACTAGATGAACAAACGCCTTTTGATTTGTTATACAATAGCGCTGTAAAGGCTTATATTGATATGTATTCTTTACGAAGAAGAGTACTAGTGAGCCGATTGATAGGCCTATCGCAAGTGTATTTTCCTTTGTTTGAAGAAAAATTAGCAAAGTATGAATTACCTTTAGAACTAAAATATTTAGCCATTGTAGAATCAGCATTAAATCCAAATGCTATTAGCAAATCTGGTGCTGGAGGTTTATGGCAATTTATGTATCCTACGGGTAAAATGTATGGTTTAGAAGTAAATTCTTATGTGGACGATAGAAGAGATCCTTTAAAAGCTACCGAAGGAGCATGCCGCTATTTTAAATATTTGTATGGCATGTTTGGCGATTGGCAAATGGTGTTAGCAGCATACAATTGCGGTCCTGGAACTTTAAGCAAAGCTATACGCAGAAGCGGAAACAAAAAAACTTATTGGGAAATTAGACCATTTTTACCAGCCGAAACACAAGGTTATGTTCCTGCATTTATTGCTGTAAATTATTTAATGAATTTCACCAAGGAGCATAACATTTATCCCATTGCAGCAAAGCAAAGTTACTTTTATGCCGATACAGTTCATGCCAAGCAAGCAATTACCTTTGAAGCAGTTTCTAAAATAATTGATGTGCCAATGGAGGATTTAATTTTTTTAAA
>JBILPB010000062.1:0-17518 GCA_044374175.1 Bacteroidia bacterium
AAAGAAGCGCCCGAAACCTTACCAACATAGGCAACAACTAATACTAATAGCACTAAACTACCATTAAAGTTTTCAATAAAATTTACTTTCAAACCTATCGACACAAAAAATAATGGCGCAAAAATATTGGTAACAAACTGATAGATAATTTCTCTTGCTTTTTCTTTTAAATGCACCGAATCTCCTATGGCAATACCAGCTATAAATGCGCCTAAAATTGCATGTATTCCTATACTTTCAGTAAAGGCAGCCGATAAAAAACAAATCCCTAAACTAATGCTTAAAACACCGCCAGGCCACGACAATTTTTGCTGCATCCAAGGCATAATTTTATCTAATATTTTACGTCCTATGGTGAGCATAAACAAGCCAAATCCAATAATATAAACAATTGTATACGTAAATTCATTGCCCGAATTTGTTGTATCCATTGAAGATAATATAAATGAAAATATAAGCCATCCCAATAAATCATTAAACATGGCAGATGCAATAATTATCATTCCAATTTTGGTTTTAAACAGTCCCATATCTATCAAAATCCTTGCTATAACTGGCAGTGCAGAAATTGAAAGCGCTGTTCCAAAAAACAAAGCGAATAATAATTTAAACTCATTGGTTATACCAAACCATTGCGGATAATACCAAGCTGTTACAAATCCTAGTGCAAAAGGAATGATCATACTTAAAGTACTGGTTAAAACAGCTGCCTTACCTTGCTTTAATACCACAGGCAATTGTACTTCCATGCCTGCAACAAACAACATCATAATTACAGCCACCATGGTAATACCATTCAAAGCTATGGTGGCGTTACCACTTACCGGAAACATATAGGCACTTACATCTGGAGCAAAATTCCCCAAAATAGTAGGTCCTAAAATAATACCTATAATTATTTCTCCCATCACCACAGGAAACTTAATACTTCTTGCTAATTCAGAAGCAATCCTAGATAGGATGAGCATGCTTGCCATACCAATTAGCAATACTACTAAATCGTGATGAGAAATAACATTCATAATTTATACGCGAGAGTGCACTATAAGTAAGTTACAAGGCATATCGGCTAACACATACTCAATATCATGTGTAAAAATACGATCAAAAATTCCAAGATGTGTATCGGGTGAATTAAATACAATTAAATCGTAATGATTTTGCCGAGCAAAATTACTAATAGCATAACCAGGCTTACCTTTTACAATCTTTAATTCTATATTCACACCTTGTTTATTAATACCATTAATTAGCGCATTAAGTTTACTAAAATCCTCTTCTTGCATTTCTTTTTTAATCTTAGAAACTTCAGGCTCTGTACCACTTTCAGCAATGGTGAGGCTCAACATTGGTGTATTTACTTCTTGCACCACTGTAAAATCTGCAATTTTTTCTTGTTTTGCAAGGTAATGCGTAGTATTTAATGTGTGAATAGTTTTTGGATTATCTACCCCATTCACAACCACTTTTCTCATCTTTTTAGGATTTATAGATGGATTTGTAAGTAACAAAACCGAACATTTTGCTCTTCTACTAATGGTACGAGCTATAGATCCTACATAATATTTATAAAGATTTTCTTTTTCTAATGCACCTAACACCAATAAATCAACAACGTTTAATTTGCATAGTTTTAATATCGTATCAATAGGCTCGCCTTCCATCCAAATTACTCTATATTTAATTTTAGCGAAGCCAATTTTATCCATCAATTTGTCCAATACTTCTTCATGGTGCTGGTCTTTTTTACCCACATGAATTATTACCAACTGACTACCAAACATGCTTACCATTCTTTTAGTTTCCATCAAAATAGCTTCAAGTCGAGGCGAAAAGGCAATGGCCACTGCAACTGTTTCGAAAGGATATGCCGATCGTTTTTTTAACTTGTTATAATCTGGTTCCATAAATAATGTTTTTTTGAACAACTTATATTCAATTTTAACGAAAGTAAATGTAGTGAAACAAATCTTATGAAATTTACTTTTTACTACTTTTTTTACAATTTACAATACTTGATTCTGCAAAAAAGTAATTACTATCTTTGCGCAACAAATTAAATCATGTTCGAAAAGAGACCAAAATTAAGCTTTTTCATTCTGGGCATGTTCTTTGGCGCACTTTGTGGAGGAATCCTAGTGTATTACAATTCTGTAATCACCAACGAAAATAAAATTTCAGTCAACCTCATTCCTCAAATTGTTAAACAAGTGCTTGGCGTTATCAATAATAAATCTGAAAATCAAAATGATACGCTGGCATTAAATACAGAGACTAATCAGAAAAGTAACACTGCTGATACCACAGTCAACAATTCAGCAAAAAATTTATCTGAAAATTACAATGAACAAGACTTGTATGCTGAAAATGATACTATCACAGAAGATAGCATAACAGATGCGGAATCAATCAACATAAAAAAGGAAGAATTATTGGTTTCAAAAGAACTTAGCGTGTATCCTCTCGAAAATTATACACATCTTAAACAAAATAAAAATGATTCCTTATTAGCCATAGTAAGCGGAACAAAAGATGAAAGCAAAAAAGGATCGCTCCAAAAAATAATGGTTGAGCTTTGGAAAAGTCCTATCAACTATAAAGGTTATCAGGCATCAAAAAATAAAATTATTATCTATGGATTTACCGAAATTGAAGATATTAAACTTTACAGTAATAAAAATAATTTGTTGCTAAAGCACAATGAAATTGTGTATTATATCGATTACAACAATGATTTCAATAGTTATGAAAGAGTTGTTGATACAAGTATTTTAAGTCAAATAAATAATTTAAATCCTTAATTGAAAATAATTTTTTACAAATACCAGGGCACCGGAAACGACTTTGTGATGTTAGATGGCCGAAGTAAAAACTTTGTGCTGCCTTCCGAAAAACAAATTATGCACCTTTGTCACCGTCAGTTTGCTATAGGTGCTGATGGTTTAATTGTAATTATAAAAAGTAAAAATGCTGATTTTGAAATGCTTTATTATAATGCAGATGGTAAACCAGGATCCATGTGCGGAAATGGAGGAAGATGTACTATTGCCTTTGCAAAAGAGCTAGGCTTGATTAAAAATAAAACGCAATTTATAGCCTACGATGGCATGCACGAAGGAAAGATTGATAAAAAGGGTTTAGTAACATTAAAAATGAGTGATGTAAAAGGTATTGAATCTAAAGGAAAAGACTTTGAACTCAATACAGGTTCTCCACATTACATCCAATTCAGGAAAGATATTGGCTCATTTGATGTATTTGCTGAGGGTAATAAAATCAGGTATAATGAGGTGTATAAACGCAAAGGCATCAATGTAAATTTTGTAGAGATTAAAAAAAATGAACTATTTGTAAGAACCTATGAAAGAGGCGTTGAAAATGAAACATTATCATGCGGCACAGGGGTTACAGCGGCTGCTATTGCTTATGCCAATTTAGAGAAAAAGAAAAAAAACTATGCCATCAACCTGCAAACACCTGGTGGCAAATTAAAGGTAAGCTTTAAAACCAAGGATCACAATTACTTTACAGATATACTATTAATTGGTCCCGCAACATTGGTATATCAAGGTCAAATCAATATTTAATATGCAAGCATTAACTTCTACCAATTTCAATTTTCCAAAACAAATATCATTCTATAAAGGAAAAGTCAGAGATGTATACAACATCAACAACGAAAAATTAGTGATGATTGCCTCTGACAGAATTTCTGCATTTGACGTGGTTTTACCAAAAGGTATCCCTTACAAAGGGCAAGTGCTTAACCAAATTGCCGCTATGTTTTTGAAAGCAACTGCCGACATTGTTCCCAATTGGTTATTGGCAAGCCCGCATCCTATGGTAAGCGTGGGTTTACATTGTAATCCCTATAAAGTAGAAATGGTAGTTAGGGGTTATTTAGCTGGACATGCGGCAAGAGAATACAATGCTGGAAAGCGCAGTGTATGCGGTGTTCAGTTGCCTGATGGATTAAAAGAAAATGATAAACTACCTCATCCAATTATTACACCCACCACCAAAGCAGCAGAAGGGCATGATGAAGACATTTCAAGAGAAGCTATTATTTCACAAGGAATTGTTTCTGAAAATGATTATAAAAAATTGGAAGAGTATGCCCTCAAACTATATGCAAGAGGTACTGAAATTGCTGCTACCAAAGGCTTAATTCTTGTTGATACTAAATACGAATTTGGAAATTACAATGGCCAAATTTATTTGATTGATGAGATTCACACACCAGATTCATCACGCTATTTTATTAAAGTTGGGTATGAAGAAAGACAGCGTGCTAACGAAAAGCAAAAGCAACTTTCTAAAGAATTTGTGCGTGAATGGCTTATTGCAAATGGCTTTCAAGGAAAAGATGGACAAGTGGTTCCAGAGATGAATGAAGCATGGGTGCATGAAATTTCTGAACGTTACATTGAACTTTTTGAAAAGGTAACGGGCACTGCTTTTGTGCGATATAATAATGCAAACCTGGAAGCTGAAATAGAAACAGCCATTCATAATTATCTTTCAAAATAATCTTTGCATATTTTAATTCTATTTCCCCAATATTAATTCTAATTTTGCGTGGCAGGTCGTTCTATCGCCTTTTACTTTTGTAAAGGGAGGAAAGTCCGGGCAACATAGGGCACCATACTTCCTAACAGGAAGGATTGCAAGGCTATACCTTGTGATACAGACAGTGCAACAGAAAACAAACCGCCTCAATTTATTGAGGTAAGGGTGAAATGGTGGTGTAAGAGACCACCGGAACACAGGTGACTGTGCCGCATGGCAAACCTTATGGGTTGAAAGACCAAATAAACCACAGTTGGTGCTTGCACCGTAAAGTTGCCCGCTTTACTTATTCAAAATAAGCTGTGGAGGGTAGGTTGCTTCAGGTGTCAAGTGATTGGCATCGCAGATAAATGATAGAACTACAAGGCAACTTGTAGACAGAACCCGGCTTACAGACCTGCATTTTTTATTTTTTGAAACAATAAAACTTTTATGTGGAGAGTAATTGTAATACTATTATTTATTTTAAGCGCTTTTGTAGTCCCAAAAGCTAGTTTTAAAACAGCGCAACTAAAGTATAGAAGAGTCAAAACAGCCTTTCATGACAAGGGAAAATTGATGAGTGAACTCTATAAATCAAAGCAATTAAATATTAAAAATGCACATATTTTTATGCGCGTTTTTAAACAAGAAGATGAACTTGAATTATGGGCAAAAACTAAATCATCACAACAGTTTATCAAAATAAAAACCTTTAAAATTTGCGCTAAAAGTGGCACCATTGGGCCAAAAGCAAGAGCAGGTGATGGTCAAGTGCCAGAAGGTTTATATCAGATCGACCGTTTTAATCCTGCCAGTAATTATCATCTTTCTTTAGGCATCAATTATCCGAATAAAGCAGATAAATTAAGAGCTGGTTTTTTCCCAACAGGTGGTGATATTTTTATTCATGGAGAATGTGTAACTATTGGTTGCATGCCACTCACAAATGCCTTTATTGAAGAGCTTTATATTGCTTGTGTTGAAGCAAAAGAAGCATTGCAAAAAACAATTAGAGTTGAAATTTATCCTTGTAAATTAAACAAAGAAAATAGTCAGAAAATATTTAAAAAATATGCTAAAAATACGGACTACATAAAGGTTTGGAAAGTGTTACAAAAAAGTTTCGAGCACTTTGAAAACAAAAAATATCCTATCAATTATGCTTTTGATGCAAAAGGGAATTATGTTCTAAATTAATATTAGTAATCCTATTGAATTCTTTACGAAATAATAATTTAACTTCGCGTTCATAAATTTAAAGATCAAATAACAATTTCTTCAACTGCTATACATAAAGGTAAAAACAAATTCAAACTGCTTAAACGCGATGTGTTTGGACATATCATACCTTTAAAAAAGGCATTGATTTCTATTATTGGTGTGCTCACTTTTCCAAGATTAAACTGGATCAATAAAACCAAAATTAGCGGAACAGAAAACCTCAATGATTTACCTAAAAATAATGTGCTTTTTGTGAGCAACCATCAAACTTATTTTGCAGATGTAATTGCTATGATACATATATTTTGTAGCAATAAGTGGCATTTTAAAAACAAGATAAAAAATCCCATTTACCTTCTAAATCCTAAGATAGACACCTATTTCATTGCGGCTGAAGAAACCATGAAAAGTGGCTTATTACCAAAGATTTTTGCTTATGCAGGTTCAGTTTCTATCAAAAGAACCTGGCGTGCCAATGGCCAAGAAGTAAACCGACAGGTAGATATGAACGACATCAGTAATATTGGCGATGCGCTTAATAATGGTTGGGTAATTACTTTCCCGCAAGGCACAACTAAAGCTTTTGCTCCAGGTAGAAGAGGCACAGCACACATCATCAAAAAATACAAACCAATTGTAATACCCGTTACAATAAACGGTTTCAGAAGAGCTTTTGATAAAAAAGGTTTATTCTTAAAAAAGAAAGGTGTAACATTAGAAGTAAAATTTAAGGCCCCTCTGCAATTAAATTATGATGAAGATGCAGATGTGCTGTTAGATATGGTCATGAAAGCCATTGAGCAATCTGATGACTTTAAAAATCCAAATTTCAACAGCGAAACTTTAGAAAAATAATTACTTATTTGCTGTAAAGTGTTTGTAATGAGCTGCAATTTTCTCCGTGTAATTTAGCAGCCATTGCTTATAAATAAGCGCTCTTTCAAGTGCGCTCAGTTGCCATTTCACCTTTGATTTCCGGAGTTTTTCCATTAAAGGCAATAATACCATGCCGGCTGCTACCGCTACATTATAGCTTTCTGTAAAACCATATTGCGGAATGCAAATTTGTTCATCGGCATGGGTAATAAATGTTTCGCTAATACCTTTACTTTCTTGCCCGAAACAAATGGCAAGTGGTTTCATTATGTCAAGCTCTTCAACACTTTTTGTTGCCTTAGGGCTTGTAACAATTAATTGATATCCTTTTTGTTTCAAATGATGAATGCAATCCAATGCATTGTCCGTTTCACTCTTACCATATTTAAAAGTATCCATCCACAAATGCGCGCCTTTTGAAACACTTTTTTGAGGAATGTACTTGATGTTACCATAGACCAAATGTGCTTCTTGTATACTTAATGCTTCAGAAGTTCTTAAAATAGCATTCGTATTATTGGAGTCCAATACATTTTCAATAACAGTTACCACGTGTCTTGTGCGAAAAGGTAAAACCTGTGCAATCTTTTGCTTTTTACTTTCAGGCATCATGCTTTCTAAGTAAGCCATAAAATCATCATCATTCAAATATTTATCTTTTTCAAGTTGCTGATTCATGGCTGCTTCCTATTGATTTGCCAACCCATAATGCTTCTGTCATCACCTGTAGAAACGAGTATGTTTTCATATTTGGTCCACAATAACTTATTGACTGAATTGATGTGACCTTCATTTTTTTCTTTATCAATTCTATATAAAAATTGCAAACTATTGGCATCCCAGATTTTAATATTTTTATCTCTTGAGCCCGTTGCAAATAGAGTGTTATCAGGATTGAAAACAATATCATAAATAGCAAAATTGTGCGCTGGTATTTTCTCTATTATTTTACATGATGGCCATTCAATGATGTTTAAATGCGCATTCCTACCTCCACTTAAAATTAATTCTTTTGTTGGATGTTTGATGACTTTATTGGCAGATAAATCATGGGCAAAAAATTCATTCACCACTTTTAAACTGGGTAATTCAAGTACCCTAATAAATCCATCACCAGCGGCTGCCAACAAAACATCTAAACTTGTATCATAAAACAAACTTCTAATTTTTTGTTCGCATAATTTATTTTTTGCAATCAAATCAAAGTTATCTGCATCAATAGCCGCAATGCTTCCATCGGCTGCAGCTGATATAATTAAATTTAATTTTTCTACTTTAATTAAATCAAAAATAGCTGCGTTAGGATGTAAAATCAAATTTTTAATTTCTTTTTTTGCAGTCATATCAATTACATGAACAGCACCACCACCGCTGCCTGCATACATTCTATTTAATTTCGCATCATACAATAGTTGATAAACAGCCAAGGGCATAGTAGCGGCAAAATTATCCGCTTTTTTTTCTGCAATATTCCAACGTGCAATCATTTTATCACTGCTGCCCGTATAGATCAATTTAGGATCTTCACTTGCCGCCAATGCATATACAGAAGCCTGGTGGCCCGTTAAGTGAAATAGTTTACTTACTGAAATCTTCAAATTAATCCATTTTTTAAATTAAAACCTTCCGAAATTTCGGTATCAAATCATTTTTAAATTGGCACATTGCATCATTGGCACATTGTCACATTCATTTTCATTTTCAAATTAACTCATTTTCAAATTAAATTGTCTCATTGGCACATTGGCACATTGTCACATTAACTTCGCTCTCGGATGAAACTGAATAATAGTATCTCTTAAATATTCTCTATCTAAATGCGTATAAATCTCTGTTGTTGTAATACTTTCATGTCCTAACATTTCTTGCACGGCTCTTAAATCAGCCCCACCCTCAATCAAATGCGTTGCAAAACTATGACGCATTGTATGTGGACTAATATTTTTATGCAAGCCTATTTTTTCCGCCAAGCCTTTAATAATAATGAATATCATATTTCTGGTTAGCCTTGCTCCTCTCCTATTCAAAAATAAAATATCTTCAAACTCCTTTTTAATGGGCAAATTTACTCTCACGCTTTCACGATATAATTTTATGGCTTTGATGGCTGAACTTCCAATGGGCACAAGTCTTTCCTTACTTCCTTTCCCTGTTACTTTTATAAAACCAATCTCAAAATGCAAATTCGAAATTTGCAAATTCACCACTTCACTTACACGCAAACCAGAACTATACATAGTTTCCAAAATAGCTCTATTACGCATGCCTTCAGGTAACGATAAATCAAGCGCTTCAATCAATGTATTCACTTCATCCACAGATAATGTATCAGGTAACTTTCTGCCTAACTTTGGTGTTTCTAATAGTTCTGTAGGATTTTTTACAATCAAATTCTCCAGTAACAAATACTTATAGAAACCTTTCAAGCCACTGATGATACGAGCTTGTGAGTTAGCTGCTAATCCTAACTCATTAATCCATTTTATAAACTCTTTTAGATCATTAAAAGTAATACCTAATGGAAATTGTTTGTGGCCTTTTATTTCACAGTATTGTGCCAATTTATCTACATCATGTATATATGCTTCTATAGAATTAGGAGAAAGCGATTTCTCTAATTTTAAAAATGACTTGAAGCCGTTGATGTAGGAATTATTCAATTCTAATTTTAATAAATAGCATAATTTACCCCCGCTGTAATCCTAGGCATTTCTTTAAAATAGATGTTATCCTTAAACATATCACTCACTCTGTACATCCCATAAAAGCTCCATTTGTTAAAGCCAATTCTTAACATAGCACCATAATTAAAAGGCAAAAACCAATCGTTCTTCTTTAACAAATATTCGCCCTTTACACCCTCTGGCGTGCCTTTCGGATTCTCAAATTTATAATAATGAGTACGTGCAAAACTCCATTCGCCAAAAGCGCCCAAATCAAGGTAATTGCCTAGCGTATTTCCGCGCTTACCGATGTTAATTCTAAACCATGGTTTTAACTGTAAATTGCGGGTATACAATCTTTCTTTTATTAAACTTGAACCCGGTGGTAATGGATAATAAGAGGTATCTTTTATACGATAATTTCTGTAAGAGAATGAAATATCATAGCCCAATGAAAATGTATTATTCAATTTTCTTTTCTTTAGCCATCCAAAGCCAAATTCATGACAGAAAGCAGGGTCAACAATTTTTGAATCAGGCACCACTCCGCCTAGTAATAAATAGGAATGCGAAAATTTCTTCGCATTTGGGCCACGATTTACTTTTAAAGTATCTTGTTTTAAATTATGATGGATAATTTGTTTTTGACTATATGCCTTATTAATTGTTAAAACAACAACTAAACATAAAAGCTTTATCGTAATAAATATATTTTTCATAATTATAAATTTAAAAAGTGTAGCTGGCTGTGTAGCCGTCATAATGCACCATTAATTTTTGTCCTTTTTTATAAATTCTAAATTCAAACTTGATGACTTCTTGTTCTTCGGCTGTCATTAAATAATAATCTACAATCACTCCCTTTTCATTTTCAATATGATAATAAACAGGCTTCTTTGCTTGCGCTACAGCATCAACTAAATTGATTTCTTTTAGTCTGATAATTAATCCGTCATCACGCAAATCAAAATCAAAAGTAGGCTTTTGTGGTGCCGCAATCTTCATCACTTTGGAAGCTTGTGGAACACCGTAACCATGCATATAATCAAAGTAAGGATATAGCGATGAATTGCGTTGTATTAAATCAAACAACTCCATAGGTTTACCTTTTAAATCTGGATGAGCCTGCAATGCACAAGCAGCAAAACCTGTAATTAGTGGACACGAAAAAGATGTTCCATCTACTTGTGAAAAACCTTTCTTGTTAGCAGTACAAACATGTCCAAATGCACATACATTGGGCTTCATGATATTCTTGCTATTGGGACCAATACTACTAAATGAAATATGATATCCTGTTTCGGGATCAACACCACCAACAGCCAAAACACTATCTACATCTGCCGGAGTAATAATAAATTGCCATGAATTGGAATATTCATTTCCTGCACTGTTTACCACCAAAATCCCTTTTCTTGTTGCCATTCTAGCAGCCCTTGAAACTAAACTTGTTTGGCCGTTCATGTCCTTGTAAAAGTATCTTTCGAAGGAGTAGCCCAAAGAACTACTAATCATATCAGCACCATTTTTATCTGCCCATTCAGCAGCAGCTAACCAATATTCTTCTTCTGTATAAGGTTCTGTTCTACCAAATTCTGTGATGGCTAATAACAGCTCACAATCAATAGCCAAGCCCGTTTGCATATCCTTTGAAATACCAGCCACACAGCCTGCAGTCATGGTTCCGTGCGTCACGCCTCGGTATACATCTTCATTCTTTTTTAAAAAATTCCAAGTGGCTCCTATTCTATTTTCAACCCTATGTTTTTCAAATGCTTCGTGTTTATCAAAACCAGGAAAGCCAGCATCAAAGACAGCAACTCTAACTCCTTTTCCAGAAATTCCAGCTTTTTTAAAAGCATCTACGCCTAAATGATCTAGCTGTTGGGCGGCTAACTTTACATCCTTTTCTTTTATTGTATTTGTTGCTATCTCTTCTTTTGAAGCCAATAATAAAGCACCGTTCGCAGCCTTTTCCACACTTTTCACATAGACCAATGATTTAATTTGCTCAAGCTCATTTTCATTACATCCCCAAACTTTAATAGCATTCATCCACCTACTTTCTATGGTAATTGAATCACATAATTTTGATATTGAACCCACATAAATTTCATTCAATGGATAATCAGTGATATCGTTTAAAGGTATACCAGCATTGATTCTGCGCTCAATGGTATTTCTATGAAAATAAGTATAAGGATCAAAATGAACTCCTTGTTTATCTGTAAAGAAAACCCAATAAGCTTTAGCTTGCTCAGCCTTTTCTGCAAAGCCAATGTTACCAAAAAGGAGAACAAAAAATAAAATAAATTTAAGTTTGATTTGCATCATCTAAAAATAAAGATTTTAATTCAATGGTTGGTACCATGCATGTTTCCTGCTTCCCGAATAGTTTATAACGATATTTTGCTACGGCATCATAAAAAGCATTTCTAATAAAAGGAGGTATTAAAGTTAAGACATAAAATAGGGGCCATATCCCTTTTAAATATTTACATAAACGTAAAGCTCCTGTACTTTTAAAATAGGGTTTTCCATTTTCTATAAAGATTAATGAACCTAGATAGGCTTCCTCAATATGATATTGCTGAAGTAACATTTTACCTTGTTTTGATTGTATGGCAGCGTACCTTATTTCTTTTTTTGCATCTCGCTTAATAACAAATAACACAGATCCACTGCAAAGGTTGCATACCCCGTCAAATAATAAAATTTTATGCGCCTTTTTAAGCATTCACAGCTGCATGGTCGGAATAAAACTTACGTTGACGAATGTGAAAATGATTGCCTTTGGCCATCACATGCACAATCATATTTTCTATCGAAAGTGGTGTACCTTCTTCAACATCTGCAATATTGCTATGCTTGATATTATGCCCATCAAAAATTAAAATCAAACCAGAACCTATGGCTTCCATGTTGTTTCCATTGGTAACAAGCACCCCTGTGTCTTCACCTAAACCTATGCCAATACATCCAGGATTTCCTGCTACAGCTTGCGCCAAACGACCAAAACGACCACGTTTTACAAAATGAGAATCGATAATTACATTGTGTAAAAAACCTAAACCTGTGGTAATTTTCACTTCTCCTTTCAATAAGGATTCAGTACTACTTCCCTGATAAATCATAGTGTTGCTCATAGCCATGGCGCCCGCACTGGTGCCCGCAATTACAAAATCTTCATGTAAATATCTTTCGTGTAAGGTGCTTAATATTTCAGTGCCTCCAAATATCATACTCAAACGCAACTGATTTCCACCTGTAAACATAACACCATCGCAGTTTTTAATCCTTTCAATGTAATCAGGATTTAAACAATCTTCGCGCTTTTTAATATGCATTACACCAATATTATTGGCCCCTAATTTTGCAAAAGCATCAATATAATTTTCACCAACTTCCTCAGGAATCATACTTGCAGAGGTAATTACTTCAATTCTAGAATCTTTGTCATTTCTGAGTTCTTTTACGATCCTCTTTAAAATACCAAATTCAAAAAAATTGAGATAATCTTTAGGTTCAAAATTTTTCTCAATATCTGTTCCTTTGTCTTCATTCCCCCCCACCGAAATAAGTTTGCCTTTAGGAATTTCCATAGTTTTTTTATTAATTAAGCATCAAATATATAATTAGCTAGCTCAATCAACAAAAAGAAATATCAATGTATAGCTGTTAGTAAGTTACCAAAGCAGTTCATAGCCTTACACAAAGCACAATTTAATGGCTGCCACAAAAAGCACCAAAGCCAACATTCGCTTTAGTATATGCGTGTTTTCGAGATGCACGCCCCAGCGACTGCCCAAATAGCCAAAACCCATAACCATGAAGAGTTTAATCAACATTTCCTGTGTATAAAGCACCTCAAAATTTTGAATAGCAAGTAAACCTGCCAAAGAATTTAACACTATAAATAAGGCCGAAATAGTTGCTGTTTGCTTTACATTCAGCCACCCTAAAATCAATAAAATGGGACTTAAAAATATACCGCCCCCTACTCCTGTCACACCAGAAATAAAACCAATTAACATGGCTATGAATAGTGCAATCCATGCTGAATAAACTATTTGAAAAGTTTTTTTGTAGCGATCTAAAAAACCTAAAAGGTAAAATACAGAAAAAATTAAAAAACACGCCAATATATATTTATACAAAAGAGCATCAACTTGTAAACTTGCGCCTATATATGCCATTGGAGCTGCACCTAATCCAAAAGGCAAAAAATATTTTAAATTAAAATGATCTTGTTTATAGTATTGATAAAAAGAAACAGAAGCTACCGCCAAATTCATCAGTAATACAAAAGATTTCATCGTTGGCGATATCATGCCAAACAGAGCAAATACCGCAATATATCCGCTAGCTCCACCATGGCCAACTGCCGCATAGCCAAAAGCAATACAAGCTAAAGTCAGTATAAAAAGTAAATTTATCCAGTCCATTTAAAACTTATCATAAGATATATTCAACAAATTAAATCAAAATACATTTGAGTACCTATCTTTGTAGCTTACTTTATTTATGTTGACAGACCAATTTGGCCGCAACCACACTTACTTAAGAATTTCACTTACCGATGCTTGTAACATGCGTTGTAGTTACTGCATGCCTTTAAGCTCTTACCATGGCACAAAAAGCAATAAGCTGATGAATGCCAATGAAATATTTGACTTAGCACAGATATTTGTTCAAAATGGCATTACTAAAATTCGTTTAACAGGTGGAGAGCCCTTATTAAGAAAAGATTTTGCTGCTATCCTTGAAAAGCTTGCTGCTTTACCCATAAATATTGGCCTCACCACAAATGGTTTATTGCTCGATAAACATTTCGAAACCTTACAAAAATATGGTGTAAAAAACATCAACATCAGTTTGGATAGTTTAGATGCCGAAGAATTTAAACGCATTACGCACACGGGGCAATTAGAGAAAATAATGTTGCATATCAACCATTTATTGACTTTAAATATGATTGTAAAAATCAATTTAGTGATGCTTAAAAATATAAATGAGCATGCTATAATTGATTTTGTAAAATGGACAGAAAAGCATCCGATCGATGTACGTTTTATTGAATTTATGCCCTTCGAAAAAAATGATTGGAACAAAGAAAAAGTACTTGGTTATGAAACTGTTTTAAATACTTTAGCCGAGCAATTCGACATCCTTAAAATTGAAGATGAAACTAACAGTACCTCACGAAATTATAAAGTAAAAGGCTTTAAAGGTAATTTTGGATTTATTACTACTGTAACTAATCCTTTCTGCAAAAGCTGTAACCGACTGCGCTTAACTGCCGATGGTAAATTGCGGAATTGCCTATTTGCAAAAAATGAAACTGATTTATTAACACCATTGCGCAATGGCGAAAATATACTTGAACTCATACAGCAAAATGTATTAAACAAAGCTGCCGCTTTAGGCGGCATGAACGATTTACACAGCAACAGCGATAGAAGTATGATTCAGATTGGGGGATAATATATCATCCATAAAGTTGGGTTTCAACCCAACTTTACAAAGTATACGACACTAAGAACCGTAAGTTAAAATCAAAAAATAACTACTCCTCCAAATCATAAAAAGTAAACATATCCTCAAACTCTTGCTCAAAAGTTTCTATGCGATGGTGTTTCTTTTGGTTTTTGATATACTTAAATACAATCTCAACTGCTGAATCAGATACAGAGAAAGCCCCATAGCCATTCTGCCAACCAAACTTTTCATCTATCAATTGTTGCTCATTAATAAAATGTGAACTACTTCCTTTTACTTGTTTTATAACATCTGCAATAGATTTTTTAGTTGTCAATAAAAACAGACAATGTACATGGTCTGGTGTTCCATTTACAATCCTTACCGGGCAACCTTGGGCTCTCAACTGCTCCCTAATGAAATCATGAATTATTCCTTCTACATCAATATTGATAAACGGGAACCTATGTTTGGTTCCCCACACAGCGTGTATCCATATTCTTGTATATGATTGAGGCATTACTAGAACATTATTTGTTGACTACGTTTCATAGGTCGCGGTTGCAACCCCAACCTATTTCACCAACGAACCATTATTAAAATCCTTAGTAGGAACCATAAAACACAACTCACCCTTACTATTCTCGGCCATCAAAATCATGCCTTGACTTTCAATCCCTTTAATTTTTCGTGGTGCCAAATTAACCAGCATGCATATTTTTTGACCAATAATATCTTCAGGCGCATAGTATTGTGCAATGCCCGATACGATTGTTCTTTCGTCAATTCCGGTATTGATTTTTAATTTCAATAGTTTATCAGTTTTAGGCACGCGTTCTGCTTCCATAATAGTGCCTGTGCGAATATCCATTTTAGTAAAATCATCAAAACTAGTTTCGGCTTTCTGTGGCGGAACATTTACAGGCGCTTCAGCAGCATCTTCTATTTTATTCATTTGTTTTGATTGATGTAATTTTTCTATTTGTTGTTCAATCACCGCATCTTCAATTTTACTGTACAATAGTGAAGCTTCACCAAGCACATGATCAACATCCAAAAGATGATTGTTTATTTGTGTCCAATCTGTTTTTTGCAAATTAAGCATGCTATATATTCTAGCAGAACTGAATGGTAAAAATGGCTCACTCAATACTGCCAAACATGCCGTTAATTGCAATGATACATGCATGATAGTTGCCACGCGGTCATTGTCTTTTCCATACAATTTCCAAGGCTCGGTATCTGCTAAATATTTATTTCCAGTGCGGGCCAAATTAATAAACTCTGCCAGCGCTTCTCTAAATCTGAATTTTTCAATACTTTCGCTGATGCGTTTTGGCGCTTCAACCATTTCATTTAAACAATGTTGATCAATCTCCTGCAAAGCATTTATAGCAGGCACTTTACCTGCATAATACTTATGTGTTAATACCAAAGTACGATTGATAAAATTTCCTAATATAGCAACTAGCTCATTATTGTTTTTGGCCTGAAAATCTTTCCATGTAAAGTCATTATCCTTAGTCTCAGGCATATTGCTACAAAGCGTATAACGCAACACATCCTGCATATCTTTAAAGTCATTTAAATACTCGTGCAACCATACTGCCCAATTACGCGAAGTAGAAATTTTATCGCCTTCTAAGTTTAAAAACTCATTGGCGGGCACATTATCGGGCAACACAAAATCGCCATGCTCCATCAACATGGCAGGAAAAATAATGCAATGAAACACAATGTTGTCTTTCCCAATAAAATGGATTAAACGCGTATCCTCCTTTTGCCACCAGTCTTTCCATGATTCCTCTTGATTAATTTGTTTGGCATATTCCTTTGTAGCAGAAATGTAACCAATAGGTGCATCAAACCAAACATACAACACCTTACCTTCTGCACCTTGCACTGGAACAGGCACACCCCAATCTAAATCGCGTGTCATTGCCCTGGGTTGCAAACCATCTCCACTTACCAACCAACTCTTGCATTGCCCATAAACATTGCTTTTCCAATCTTTATGACTTTCAATATAATTTAAAATCTTAGGCGATAATTTATCTAACGGCAAAAACCAATTTTTAGTATCTCTCAACACTGGCGTTGCACCCGATAATGTAGAATGTGGGTTAATTAAATCGGTTGCATTTAAAGTACTTCCACAACGCTCGCATTGGTCGCCATAAGCATTTTCATTGCTGCAAACAGGGCAGGTTCCCATAATATACCTGTCAGCTAAAAACTGATTCGCGCTTTCATCAAAATATTGCTTGGTTACTTCTTCAGTAAAAACACCTTTATCATAAAGTACTTTAAAAAAATCGCTAGCAGTTTCATGATGTGTTTTACTCGATGTTCTTGAATAAATATCAAAGCTAATTCCAAATTCATTAAATGAGTCACCCATCATTTTATGATATTTATCTACTACTTGCTGCGGTGTAATACCCTCTTTTTTTGCTTTAATTGTAATAGGCACGCCATGCTCATCGCTTCCGCAGATAAACAACACTTCCTTTTTATTTAAACGCAAATAGCGTGTAAAAATATCAGCTGGTAAATAACATCCAGCCAAATGACCTATGTGCACAGGACCATTAGCATATGGCAAAGCAGCAGTAACAGTAGTTCTTTTATAATTGGTATCTGACATATATTTTATCTTTATAATAACATGCACATCTAAATAAAATTATTGAATGGCACGTTTTAGCTTCACTAAAAGTTTATAATTT
>JBILPB010000195.1:0-4891 GCA_044374175.1 Bacteroidia bacterium
AAGGAAAGTTTTTATCGCCAGCCAGTAGTGCTTATTTGTATTATACTAATGAGTTTAAAGAATGGCAGGCGTTGCAAACGCTGGAGATTATTTAATTAGACTGATTGCCATTAAAAAGAGCCTTTAGAGAAAAATCTAATGGCTCTTTTTATTAAATTTAGAATTTAGAATTTAGAATTTAGAGTTTAGAGTTTAGAATTTAAAATTTAGAATTTAGAATTTAATTCTTTGTTTCTTATTTTGCTTGGGCGTATTCTAAATTAATTACAATGTTAACTTCATCAGCTACTACTGCAGCGGCTTCTGTCATCACATTCCATTTTAATCCATATTCTAATCTTTTAATACTTCCTGTTGCTTTAAAGCCAGCTTTTGTATTTCCGTATGGATCTTTTTGCATGCCTCTATAAACAACATCAAATTTCACTTTTTTAGTTACATCTCTGATTGTTAAATCGCCTTCTAACAAATATTTATTACCACTTACTTTTTTAAATGAAGTGCCTTTAAATTTTATCTGAGGAAATTTTTCTGAGTTAAAAAAATCGTCTCCTTGTAAGTGCTTATCGCGCATTTCATTATCTGTGTTGATTGTTTTTACATCTACTGTAAAAGAGATTTCAGCATCAGAAAAATCTGCATTTTTTGAACTTAAAGTACCATCAAAACCTTTGAAGTTTCCATCGGTTTCAGATACCATTAAATGTTCTACAGAAAATTTTACACTTGAGTGTGCGTTGTCAAGCTTCCAGTTTGTTTGTGCAAAAGCTGCTGAAGATAATGCCAAAGAAATAATTAGAGATTTTAATTTCATAATTTAGATAAGATTTAGTTAATTAGTTTGGTTGCAAATGTATTTATGATTTCTAATTCATGTATTGATTTAAGATAAGATTTTTACTCAATCATAAAGTTTGAAATTATTATTGAACGTATTAGGCTAAAATTTAGCAGTTAATTCAAGAGAATACTTATTTTTGCGGTCCTTAAAAAAAACAATTCATGAAAAATATTACAGTTATTGGTTCAGGTACTATGGGTAATGGTATCGCACATGTTTTTGCTCAACATAATTTTAAAGTAAATTTAGTTGATATTTCTCAAGATGCGCTTGACAGAGCTATCGCAACAATTACTAAGAACCTCGATAGAATGGTTGCTAAAGGCAGTATTAGTGAAGATGTGAGGGAACAAACACTTAAAAATTTAAGCACCTATACCGATTTACACGCTGGCGCAAAAGAAGCAGAGTTAGTTGTTGAGGCGGCCACAGAAAACCCTGAAGTAAAGTTTAAATTATTTCGTGATTTGGATGCTATATGTAAACCTGAAACTATTTTAGCAAGCAATACATCAAGTATTTCCATCACTAAAATTGCGGCACAAACAAAAAGAGCCAACAAAGTTATTGGCATGCATTTTATGAATCCAGTGCCTGTAATGAAATTAATTGAAGTCATCAGGGGTTATTCAACAGATGATGCAACCACAAAAGCTATTATGGAATTGTCGGTTCAATTAAATAAGATTCCTACCGAGGCTAATGATTATCCTGGCTTTGTTGCAAATCGTATTTTAATGCCAATGATAAATGAGGCTATTATTTCATTACAGGAAGGTGTTGCTGGCGTTAATGAAATTGATACTGTTATGAAGTTAGGTATGGCGCATCCAATGGGGCCTTTGCAATTAGCTGATTTTATAGGTTTAGATGTATGTTTGTTCATCATGCGCGTGCTTTATGATGGTTTGGGTAAAGATAAATACGCTCCATCGCCACTTTTAGTAAATATGGTTACTGCAGGTCACTTGGGTGTAAAAAGCGGTAGCGGTTTCTATCAATACACAGCTGGCTCTAAGGAATTAGTTGTTGCACCTATGTTTGCAAAATAACTACCTTTATTGAACAAGTTTAATAAGAAACAACAAGATTTTTTGATTAATATTTAAAAGTGTATATTTGACACTCTAAAAAATAGCAAAGCAAATGAAATCCAAACACTTATTTTTTTTTAATGCAATTATTATTGCCCTTTTATTATCTGTAACAACGTTTAATGCTCGTGCACAGAGCTTTATTTTTCATTCAGAATTTGTAAATGCTTGGTCAGGACCAGGGTACAATTTTGTGAACGATATTAACGGTTATCCCTCTGTTACAGTTCAAGCAACATCAACTGATGATGAGTTTATTATTGAAGCTGATAATTATTACAACAAGTGGGATAATTATGGCACATGCACAGTAAATGTGGTTACACCAGTTGTTTTTTATGGCAACACTCCGGCTTTTGATCCAGGGAATTCCTTTTTAACTGATAGTGCTGCTATTGGTAAATTTTATACCGCCAGAATAAAAAATGTTGGTTATACTTCTACTAATATAATTATTATGGAAACTGACAGTGCTCCAGTAACATTTGGAAGTATTTCTCCAGTAACTCAAACACCAGCGGTAAATGCTGTTGCATCTAACACTCCTGTGGATGTTATGGTTACATTAGATCAAATAAAAAGTTTGCAAGAAAGAGTTTACATAAGATATACTAATGATAATTGGGCCACTTCAATGGCGGCCGAAGTTGTTTTTGCAAATGCAAGTGATATTGTTGGACATGCTATTATACCTGCACAAGCGGGTGGCGTTACAGTTAATTATTATGCATTTACTACCACCGTAGATGTTACTATAGGGGTTGGCGATTATGATCTAATTACTCTAAAACAAGAAACCAATGCTGGTGCAAATTATCAATACACGGTTATGATGCCCGCTGTAGGAACTGCACAAATTACCTTTCAGGTGAATATGAGTAATGAAAATGTAACAAATGGTGTGTTTTTAGCTGGAAGTTTTAATGGTTTTAGCGCAACTGCTAATCCAATGAGTTTAGTTGGCAATGGTATTTACACTGCAACAATTACAGTTGATACTAATATAGTTTTACAATACAAATTTGTTAACGGTTCAACCTATGAAGTTGGAAATTCGGCCTGTGGTATTGATGATGGTTTAGGTGGCTATAACAGAAATTATGTGGTTCCAGAGACAGATGCAACAATACCTGTAGTTTGTTTTAACGAATGTTCAGATTGCGTTTTGCCAACCTATGCAGATGTAACTTTTAGTGTAAACATGAGCAATGAAACTGTATCACCATTAGGTGTATTTTTAGCAGGAAGTTTTAATGGATTTAGCGCAACAGCAGATAGCATGATTGCATTAGGAAATGGGGTATACGAAATTACTTTGAGTTTAGATACTACCTTAAGTGTTCAGTACAAATTTGTAAACGGAAACGCTTATGAAGCTGGAAATGCAGCTTGTGGTGTAAATGATGGTTTAGGCGGTTACAATAGAGTTTATGAGGTGATGGGAACAAATTCAATTATTTCAACTGTATGTTTTAATGAGTGTGCAAATTGTTATGTGCCTACTTTTGCCGATGTTACTTTTAGCGTAAATATGAGTACTCAAACAGTATCACCGCTGGGAGTGTTTTTAGCTGGATCATTTAATGGATTTAGTGCTACAGCAGATAGTATGATTTTGGTAGGAAATGGTGTGTATGAGCTTACTTTAAATTTAGATACAACCTTGAGTGTACAGTACAAATTTGTAAACGGAAACTCCTTTGAAGCTGGTAATGCAGCTTGCGGTGTGGATGATGGATTTAATGGTTTTAACAGAGTGTATGAGGTAACAGGTACAAATTCTATCATTCCAACTGTGTGTTACAATGAGTGTGCAGATTGTGTTCCGGTTGGATTGTTGAATACTTATAAAAGCGATTTTAATATTTATCCAAATCCAGTACATGCTATTTTGTATTTGAATGTTGACTCCAAACAACAGCAAAATAATTTTCAAATTATTAACCAGCTTGGGGCAATTGTTTTAGAGGGAACTATTACAAAAAATATTGGTATTGATGTGAGTAATTTTAAGAGTGGTAGTTATTTTATCTCTGTTACAAACAATGATGGTTTTATGGTAAAACATTTCATTAAAGATTAATTTAAACTTATTATTTTCATGGGCGGTTTATCTTCACAAATGGATAAATCGCCTTTTTTTGATATTTTTAGAAGGTGTAAAACACACATAAATTTTAAAAACTTCATCATAAAAACTATATTTGCAAAAAAATTGAGCTATGGAA
The DNA here is from genome assembly GCA_044374175.1 of Bacteroidia bacterium. Taxonomy (GTDB): domain Bacteria; phylum Bacteroidota; class Bacteroidia; order UBA4408; family UBA4408; genus CAIKXD01. The sequence continues at coordinate 4,164 of JBILPB010000195.1, forward strand.
AAAGAATTTTTTGCGCACGAAAGTGCCTACATAGATGAGGGTTGTACTATTGGAAAAGGGTCTAAAATATGGCACTTTAGCCATGTTATGGCCAATTGTGTGTTGGGTGAAAACTGTAATATTGGTCAAAATGTAGTAATTTCTCCTTCTGTAGTTTTAGGTAGAAATGTAAAGGTGCAGAATAATGTGAGCATTTATACAGGTGTAACTTGTGATGAAGATGTTTTTTTAGGTCCATCTATGGTTTTTACCAATGTAATAAACCCACGCAGCGCAGTTAACAGAAAAAGTGAATATGCAAAAACCCACGTTGGCCGCGGTGCAAGTATTGGCGCAAATGCCACAATTGTATGCGGACATAATATTGGCGAGTTTGCTTTTATAGGTGCTGGTGCTGTAGTTACTAAAAATGTGCCTGCCTACAGTTTGTGGGTTGGTAATCCTGCCAAGCAAATGGGATGGATGAGCGAGTTTGGACATAAATTAAATTTTAAAGATGGATTGGCTGAGTGCCCTGAATCTAAAGAAAAGTATCAATTGGTTAATGGCGAAGTTTCAAAAATAAAATAAGATTATGGTAAAGTTTGCAGTAATAGGAGCAGGGCATATCGGAAAGCGACATGCAGAAATGATTAAAAGACATGAAGAAGCTGAATTGGTCGCTATATGCGATGTGAAGCCCATTTCGGAAGTGGATGCTGAAAAATTTGGCGTGCCTTATTTTAATG
>JBILPB010000063.1:0-17431 GCA_044374175.1 Bacteroidia bacterium
CCTGTTCCTTTTGGAAGAAGTCAGTACGAGAGAGCTTTAATGGAATTTATAGGTAAAAAAGAAGCAGATAAGTTAATCTCTCAAGTAAATTTATACGGAGCTTTCAAAAAAATACCAGACGAATTGGAACATACCCTATTTTTAAGTGATTTAAAAATGAAATGGAATCCAAGAACCAAATCATTCACTTCATTTGGTCCCATTGGAATAGGGCTCATTCAAAAAAATCAGTTAAACAAATATGCCAAAGGCTGTGTTGAAATTATTCAGAAAAAAAGTGGCGATTACATTAATATTTATTTGGAAGACGATAATAACAATTGGTATTTGTTTACATACGGAACAGGCACTATGATGGTTATTTCAAGTGATGAAAAGTTTAATTCGGCCATCAAAGATCTTAAACCAGAAAAAAGAAAGTTAGAAAAAAATAAAGATGAGAAAAACTCAGCACCTTATCAGTTTACGATTGGAACTTTGAGTAAAAAAGCTTCATTTATCAATAAAATGTACAGTGGAGAATAAACTAATTCTAATTATTACTATATTTGTTTAATAATATATTTGTATGTCAAAATTAAAGTTTTTATCAACGCTTTTACTATTTGCAAGTTTAAGTGCATGTAAACACGATTCACCAGAACCTGTTGGACCAACAGTAAGTTTTAAAGATCATGTTCAACCTATAATCACTGGTAATTGTACAGCTGCAGAATGTCATCCTGCTGTTGGTGGCGAATTTTCCTTAGTTGGTTATAATGATGTAATTAAAAACGGTGAAATAAAAGAAGGTAATTACAGTGAAAGTGAACTCATTGAAGTGCTTAAATCTAATAGTGATACTGAAAGAATGCCGCGACCTCCGAGTGCTCCATTAACAGCTAATCAAATACAAATTATTGAACTTTGGATTTCTCAGGGCGCTAAAAATAACTAACCATTTATGAAACAAAATAGAACCGCATTTTTTATACTTTTTGCATTTGCAAGCCTGTTAAGCGCATGTTACTATGATAATATTGAAGATTTGCATCCTGCCCCAATCATTATTCCTGGGGTTAATGATTCTCTTTCAGGTGCTGGTTGCGACACCACTAAAGCTATAACTTACACTGCTGATATTAAACCAATTTTTCAATCAAACTGTGCTGGATGTCATACTGGAACAGGCTCTAGTAGTCAAATTGATTTAATGACATATGATGGAGCAAAAAATATTGCAAACAAACTAGTTGGCTCGGTTACTTGGGACGGCACAGCCTCAAACATGCCGCAATCTAGCCCAAGTAAAATCAACGACTGTTACATTGCAAAAATCAAAAAATGGGTAATAACAGGCACTCCTGAATAATCCTTAAAATCTATGATTATTAAAAAAGGCGGAGCAAAATTGCTCTGCCTTTTTTAATTTTTAAACATCCCTAATAAATTTCCAAGCGTTTGTTTAAGGTCTTTTCTGCTCACAATTTTATCCAGAAAACCATGCTCCAACACAAATTCTGATGTTTGAAAACCTTTGGGCAAATCTTTACCAATGGTTTCCTTTACTACTCTTGGACCAGCAAATCCAATCAATGCATTAGGTTCAGCAATATTTAAATCGCCAAGCATAGCAAATGAAGCTGTAACACCACCTGTTGTTGGATCGGTGAGTAATGAAATATAAGGTATTCCTTCTTTCGATAATTGAGATAACTTTACGGATGTTTTGGCCATTTGCATCAAAGAGAATGCTGCTTCCATCATTCTTGCCCCACCCGATTTCGAAATAATCATAAATGGCATTTTATGATCAATACAATAGGTAATTGCTCTTGCTATCTTCTCTCCCATTACACTGCCCATAGAACCTCCAATAAAAGTAAAATCCATGCAGGCAATCATTAAATCATTGCCATTTACTTTTCCAAAAGCTGTTCTTAATGCATCATTCAGGCCTGTTTTCTTTATACTATCCTCAAGTCTGTCTGTGTATTTCTTTGTATCCGTAAACTCAAGTGGATCAGCAGAACGTATATTAGGATGAATTTCAATGAATTTATTATCATCAAAAAGAATTTCAAAATATTCGTCAGACCCTATTTTATGATGATGTTCACAAGTGGTACAAACAAATAAATTGGCTGCATGATCTTCGGAAGTAATAATAGTTTTACAAGACGGACACTTATACCACAAGCCTTCAGGAGTTTCCTTCTTATCTTTTGTTGATGTGGTAATTCCTTCTTTAATTCTTTTAAACCAACTCATTTATTAAATATTATAGTAAAAAGCACTAAATTAAAAACATAATTCGGCTTAAATAATTAAGCAATGGTAATTGTTTTATCCAAATAAACATCTTGGATTACATTTAACAATTCAATACCTTCTTTGATAGGACGTTGGAAAGCTTTACGACCACTGATTAAACCTTGACCACCAGCCCTTTTATTTACAACTGCTGTTTGAACTGCCTCAGCCATATCTGAAGCGCCTTTTGATTCGCCTCCAGAGTTAATTAAACCAATTCTTCCCATGTAACAATTAGCCACTTGGTATCTACATAAGTCAATTGGATGATCGGTAGTTAACTCACTGTATACTTTAGGATGCGTTTTTCCAAATTTAACAGCATTGTAACCACCATTATTAGTTGGAAGTTTTTGCTTAATAATATCAGCTTTAATGGTTACTCCTAAATGATTCGCCTGCCCGGTTAAATCAGTTGAAGTGTGATAATCCACACCATCAACTTTAAAGGCATTGTTTCTGATATAACACCATAAAATGGTAGCCATTCCTAATTCATGCGCTCTATCAAAGGCTTGCGCTACTTCAATAATTTGACGACTAGATTCTGGTGCACCAAAATAAATGGTAGCACCCACCGCTGCAGCACCCATATTCCATGCATCTTCTACCTTTCCAAACATAATTTGATCGAACTTATTTGGATAGGTTAAAAACTCGTTGTGATTAATTTTAACAACAAATGGAATTTTGTGTGCATATTTTCTACCCACAGAAGCCAATACACCAAAGGTTGAAGCCACTGCATTGCAGCCTCCTTCAATAGCCAATTTTACGATATTTTCGGGATCAAAATAAATTGGATTTGGGGCAAAAGATGCACCAGCACTGTGCTCTATACCTTGGTCAACTGGCAAGATGCTTACATAACCTGTATTTGCAAGTCGTCCATTTCCATAAATAGACTGTATACTTTTTAGCACTTGAATATTTCTATCAGAATCTTTAAATATACGATCAACGAAATCCTTGCCTGGCAAGTGAATCGTTTTTTTATCAATAGTGGTACAAGTATGATTTAACAGACTGTCGGCCTGTGTACCTAATAAATCTAACAAATGTTGTTTAGCCATATTTTTATTCTATATTTTTTAAAACGGAAAGCAAAATTATAAAAATTTTCCTTGTGCAGAGAAACAGTTAAAGATAAATAATTTTATTCTGGTAATTCTGACAGTGCTAACCAACGCAGTTCCTTTTCATCAATAGCAGAAATTACCTCGCCAATTCTTTTACTCCATGCCAGTATTTCGTCATGTGTACCTTTACTTTCAGCCAGTTTTTGGGTCAATTCTACTTTTTCTTTTTCAAGATTTGCAATCTCGCTTTGCAATTGCTCAAATTCGTATTTTTCCTTAAATGACTTTTTTTTAAGTTTTGAAGAATTAGTATCAAGCGCAGGTTCTGACAATTTCTCGTTCTTTTGATTGGCCAATAGTTGTTTTTGTTTCTTCTTCAATTCTAATTCATCCTCTGTAACTTGCTCACGCCATTCTCTATAATTTCCACTAAAGTCTTTTACCACCCCCTCACCTTCAAAAACAAAAAGGTGGTCTACCAATTTATCCATAAAATACCTATCATGTGAAACCACTACCAAACAACCTTTAAAATGAATTAAAAATTCTTCAAGTGTTTGCAATGTCAATAAATCTAAATCATTGGTAGGCTCATCCAGAATTAAAAAATTAGGATTTTTAACTAGAACAGTTAATAAGAACAAACGCCTTTTTTCACCACCACTTAACTTTGAAACAAAAGTATATTGCATTTCGGGAGGAAACTGAAACAAAGTAAGAAACTGTGACGCACTTACTTTACTGCCATCGCCCAAAGAAATAACTTCAGCAATATTGTCTTTTACTACTTCAATCACTCTTTTATCTTCTTTGAGGTTTAATCCAGATTGAGAATAATAGCCAAATACAATAGTTTCACCCACATTTATTTTTCCAGAATCGGGTTCTTCTAAACCAGTGATCAGATTTAAGAAGGTTGTTTTCCCTATTCCATTTTTACCAACTATACCAATTCTTTCGCCTGTTTTAAAAGTATAGTCAAACCCTTTTAATATATTTAAATCATCATAAGATTTATACACTTTTTTCATTTCTATCACCTTACCCCCTATTCTCGACATTTTCACATTCAGTTCCATGTCGTTAATATTTCTTTTCTCGGTGGCTTTTTCTTTTAAATCATAAAACGCATCAACTCTCGATTTTGATTTGGTTCCTCTGGCTTTAGGCATTCTTCTGATCCATTCCAGCTCTTTGCGCATTAAATTTTGAGCTTTATCAACTTCACGGGATGCATTAAATTCACGTTCTGCTTTTTTCTCTAAAAAGTAGCTATAATTTCCCTGATAAGTATATAATTTTTGATTGTCTAGTTCAATAATCTTATTACATACATTATCTAAGAAATAACGATCATGGGTTACAAGAAACAAACTTAAATCTTTACTTTCTAAATATTCTTCCAGCCATTCAATCATATCCACATCAAGATGATTGGTAGGTTCATCCATTATTAATAAATCGGGCTCTTCAATAAGAACTTTGGCCAGGGCAACTCTTTTTTTCTGACCTCCCGATAAAGTTTTCAGTTGTTGATTCAGCTTAATCAATCCAAGTTTATCAAGCACTTGCTTAACCCTTACTTCATAAGCCCAGGCATTTGTTTTGTCCATTTGAGCTATCGCAACTTCCAACTCTTTCGATTGCTGCGCATCCATTTCGTCTGTTTGCGCATCAATTATTTTTTCATATCTTTTTATGGCCAGTGTAATCTCATTCTCGGCAAGTAATACAGCATCAATAATACTAAGTTCTTCATCAAAACTAGGATTTTGATCAAGAAATGAAATCCTGAGGTCTTTTCTAAAAACTACTCTTCCTTCATCGGCAGTATCATTGCTGGATAAGATTCTCAGTAAGGTTGATTTTCCAGTTCCATTTCGGGCTACCAAAGCTACTTTTTCTCCTTGGGAAATGCCAAAAGTTAAATCTTTAAATAGTTGCTTTTCGCCATACGATTTGCTTAATCCTTCAACTGAAAGTAAATTCATCTTTATTTTAATTAATTTTAAAATGTGGCCGCAAAGAACAGAAAATTTTCTTTGTTAATGTGAGCAGAATTTACAAGGAGTTATTATAAAGTTTGTTTTATCAGTCAACAATTTCATAAATAGGATAATTTACCCTTCAATTTCATTATTCAATGTACCTTCTTGTTTACTTCTTTGATATAAAATTAAAATGGCACTCAAATAAAAAGGCACCGCAGGTATTTTATATCTTACCAAAGCACCAAAATTACTTGTTGTAAGCCCAACAGAGAATGCAAAGAACACTGAAAACACAATACTAAATATTAACAATGGTTCTTTACTAACTTGCTTATACACTTGAAATGGTCCCAATCTAAATAAAAGAATTAAAGTGAGTACGAGCAAAAATGTATTTTCAATGGCCGCTAAAAGCATTACTGGGTTTTTAACTTGCCACAATTGTGGAAAAAAAAGCCCCGCAAAGGTAGCTAATGGAAACTTTCTTCCTATGCTTCCAGCAGAACCATCAAACGTTCCAATATCAAAAGTGTTTCCTTGGTTATATTCCATTTTAAGATCTTTTTGTGTTACAATAGCTTTATCAACTATTTTATCAATAGAAGAATATTGACCAAAACTATCTGAAATGGAAGATAATGCCAGAGATCCAATTCCCATAATAGTAGCAATAATAAGCGGTGCAATAAAGAATTTTATAATCGGACTTTGTATTGATTGAATTTTGTCGAAAGAGAACCAAATTAGGGCTCCTGGCACCAATGCAATAAAAATGTAAGGTTTCATTTGTAAAATTAACAATGCACAAAGCGTCATAGTGACTGCATTTACAAGCATTTGCTCCCTTTTAATAAATACTTTATAAAAACTGAAAGTGAACCAACAAGCACCCATTAGCGTAAGTGTGTCTTTTAAAATACCAGAGCCCCAAAATAAAACTGATGGAACATACAAAATACTGAAAGCCAGTTGCCTTGTATATTTAGGGTACAATTCTGTAAATAAAAGAAATAACCTCCAAATACCATTGTAAGTGATAGCAGCAAGAACAACCGTGGTTAACAAGTAACTGTCCAATCCCACATAATTTACAATGTTTGCAGCTCTCACAACAGTAAACGACTGTTTATCAAAAAAGTATAGCGGCCATGCTGTCTCAGAGGTAAAATAAGAATAAGTTTGTTCATTAAGATTGTTTGCCATAATTTCAAGGTATGCTTCAAAATTAATAGCCCTTAATCGATCTAAAACTAATGCACTCTCAAAATAGGATGTGGTATCTCCCCCATCATAATAAACTGTATAAATGAGCACAAGAAAAATTCCTCCTCCAATTTTCAACATTAAACCTCTCACAAAATATTGATAAACAGGATTATTGCCTATTCTTTTGTTTTGAAAGTTAAGGCCAATATTGTAAATAATCAATAAATATATTGGTAAAATTAAAAAATCACTGAAACTTAAATTCATTCCTTTTTTACCTTATTTTTTTTTCAAAGGTAAAACAAATAGCTTAACATTGCCCCAATGAATCATGTGAAAATAATTTATATCTCCTATGATGGTATGACAGACCCTTTAGGTCAGTCGCAAGTTCTTCCGTATCTTATTGGACTTTCAAATTTAAATTTCGAGATTCATCTTGTGAGTTTTGAAAAAGTAGAAAAATTTAAACTAAAGAAAGACTTTATTGAAAAGCTTCTTAAAAATACACATATCATCTGGCATCCGCTCAAGTATCATCAAAGCCCTCCTGTTTTATCAACATTGTATGATTTATGGGTTTTAAATAAAAAAGCAAAGGAGATAATTAGTGGAAATCATATTTCATTGGTGCATTGTCGCAGCTATATTTCATCTTTAATAGGATTAAAACTAAAAAGAAAAAATGGCATACCTTTTCTTTTTGATATGCGCGGTTTATGGGCTGATGAGCGTATTGATGGTAAAATATGGAGTTTAAAAAATCCGATATTTAAACTCATTTATAGTTTTTTTAAAAATAAGGAAAAACAATTTATTTGCGAAAGTGATTATATCGTGAGCCTTACAACTAATGCAAAAAATGAAATTCAAAGTTGGAAACTGAACGCCAGAATTGATGAGAAAATAATGGTAATTCCATGCTGTGCAGACTTAGAACACTTTTCTTTAAAAAGTTTAAATAATGATAAAATAAGCCAATTACAACTTAGTTTAGCCATTTCAAAAAATGATTTTGTGATCAGTTATATCGGCTCCTTGGGCACTTGGTATATGATTGAAGAAATGATGGAACTGTTTAAAGTTGCACAACAAAAAATTAAATCCTGTAAGTTTTTAATTGTGACTGCCGATGATCCTGAAATTGCCTTAAACGCAGCTAAAAAAAATGCTATTTCTACACATGATATCATTATAAAAAAGGCCGAACGAAGCGAAGTACCCTATCTAATTGCACTCAGTAAATTTTCGATTTTCTTTATAAAGCCATCCTATTCAAAAAAAGCATCGTCACCAACCAAACTGGCCGAAATATTAGGTATGGGTGTACCTGTAATTTGTAATGGAAATGTTGGAGATGTAGCACAAATTGTAAATGACGGAAAGGTAGGTTTTGTTTTAGAAGATTTTAAGAAGTCTGACTATGAAGACGTTATAGATAAAATGCTAGCCTTTTTACCTGCTGATAACAAAAGGATTGCTGCATATGCCAACAAATATGCTTCACTTAATGATGGTGTTGCGCGCTATCACGAAGTTTACAAACGTATTTTGCATGCTAAAGATGATGATATGACTCACCTTTAATGATTGTAAATGCCCTATAAAGTTGTTCAATAAAAAATAAGCGAACCATTTGATGCGAAAATGTGAGTCTTGATAAAGAAAGTTTTAAATGACTCTTAGCATATAATTCTTCTGAAAAACCGTAGGCGCCACCAATGATGAAAACAAGATTTTTAGTCGATTTTATCTGGTGATTATTAATGTATTGAGAAAAAGCAACAGAATCGTATTCAATGCCCTTGTCATCCAACAAAACAACAAAATCACTTGTATTGAGCGTGGCAATAATCAGACTCGACTCTGCTTTTTTTATGGCCTCAAAATTTCCAGATGATAATACAGATTTTGGCGAGTTAATGGTGATTAATTCAAAATTGCAATAGTGCTTTAATCGCTTTTGGTAGTCATTTATACCTTCTATCAGGTATGGTTGCGAAGTTTTACCTATTTGAATTAATGTAATTTTCATAATATTAAAATAATCAGTTGCTATTATAATAGCCACATAAAATAACAAAAGTAGACTTATTAAATTTAAATGATTAATTTGGTGTCCAATTATTTATTTAACCTTGAATTCAAATATTATCCAATACTTATTATAATCAATATTCTTGGCTTAGTTTTTGATTACAATTTTATTAAATTCACATTCCAATGAAAAAGCTAATTATTACGCTTGTTTTAGGTGCTTCAATTTTCTCCATCTTGATGGCTGATATATATACTGATATAAATTCATCAATGAAAAGTGGCAATTATAAAACCATAGCCAATTACTTCAACTCATCAGTTGAGCTTAATATTCCTGGTGCTGATGGTTTGTACAGTAAAGCGCAAGCAGAACTTTTAATGAAAGAATTCTTTACCAAAAATACACCAAAAAACTTTTTAGTTAAGCACGATGGTGTTTCTCAAGATGGCTCTAAATATAGCATAGGCACCTTAGAAACCAGCACAGGTAGCTACAGAACCTATTATTATTTAAAGAATAATAATGGCTCATTTTTAATTAAAGAACTAAGAATAGAAAAAGACAAATAAAACTCCCTTTTTTTATCTTATGGATAATAATCTAGAAGTATTTTTAAGACAATCATTAGGTGAAGATATTGGCTCAGGTGATTTTACTTCCCTGGCTTGTATTGATCATGAAAAGGAATCACAAGCGCGCTTGATAGTAAAGGAAGAAGGTATTTTATCGGGTGTAGAAATAGCTTTAAATGTATTTACTTTAGTGGACAACAATTTAGAGGTAACTGTTTTTATAAATTCCGGAGCAGCAGTTAAAAAAGGCGACATTGTTTTGAAAGTGACTGGTAAAGCACAATCAATATTAAAAGCAGAACGCCTGGTTTTAAATATTATGCAAAGGATGTCGGGCATAGCCACATTTACACATCAAACATCCCAATTAATTGCACACACACCATGTAAATTGCTTGACACCCGCAAAACCACCCCTGGGTTCAGATTTTTTGAAAAACTAGCTGTGCTGCAAGGAGGTGGCGTAAATCACCGCTTTGGTTTGTATGACATGATTATGATCAAGGATAATCATATTGACTATGCAGGAGGCATTAAAAACGCCTTGGAACGTACTTTTGAATTTCTCAAAAAAAATAAGCTTGATTTAAAAGTTGAAATTGAAACTAGAAATCTTGAAGAAGTGAAAGAGGTGTTGCAAAGTGGGTTTAAAGTACAACGAATTATGTTGGATAATTACACGCCATTAAAACTAATTGAAGCTGTAAAATTAATTAATGGCTATTGTGAAACTGAAGCATCAGGAGGTATAGATGCTACAACCATAAAAGCATATGCCGAAACTGGTGTTGATTATATATCCATGGGTGCTTTAACGCATTCATACAAAAGCCTGGATCTAAGTTTAAAAGCCATTTAGCATGACCACTTTTGTCTCTAAATGGATTACCAAAATTAAGAAAAGTAAGTTATTTACTTTAAGTGTAAATACAAGTAAAAAGATAATTTTACCAGGTTTTGAGGGCGTTCCATTATACAATGTAATTTTATTTTTTATAAAAGGATTACAAAATTCGGCACTGGGAAATCAAGCGGCCTCTCTTTCTTTTCGTTTTTTTCTTGCCATTTTTCCTGGTTTAATATTTATCATAACACTTATACCATATATTCCCATCAACAACTTTCAAGATCTTTTATTGAATTTATTGAAAGATTTAATGCCTCATTCAGCTTTTCAAGCAACACAAGAAACATTTTTAGATTTAATTAATAACAAGCAAGGAGGTTTGCTTTCATTTGGTTTTATTTTCGCACTTTATTTAGCTACCGATGGCGTTTACGCAATGATGTCTGGCTTTAATGAGAGTGTGCATATTGTTGAAAAAAGGCCAGCTATAAAAATCAGGTTAATTTCAATTATGCTGGTTGGAATTATTACAGTGCTACTTACCATTTCTACTGCACTCATTGTTTTTAGCGGTTGGGTTTTCGGATATTTAGAATATCATAAAATTATTGATGATGGTATTACCTTATACGCCTTGCTTTTAGGAAAATGGATTATTTTGTTGGGTTTACTTTTTACTGCTATTTCGTTTCTATATTTTTTTGGTCCAAGTGGAAATGTAAAATTTAGATTCATTTCAGCAGGAAGCACGCTAGCAACTGTTTTCATAATTCTTGTGTCTTCGGGATTTGCCTTTTATGTCAATAATTTTGCCAGTTACAACAAGCTATACGGCTCCATTGGAACTATTATTGTTGTAATGTTGTTTATCAATTTTAATGTGTTTGTAGTTTTGTTGGGCTATGAATTGAACAGCAGCATTTTTTTGGCAAAACAAAATCAACTGCACAAAAACAAAATTTAACAAGCTTAAATTTATAACAAACTTACCTTTGCATCACTAAAAAAAACAAAATGAAAAAACTATTTTTTATATTATCGTTAGCTACATTGGGCTTTTCGGCATGTAACAACAAACCAGAAGAGGTAAATACTTTGGCCGACAGCTTAAGTAATGTAAATGAAGGATTAAAAATGGTTGTGAGTGAAAAGGATTCAAGTATAGAATCATTTATTGTAGCATTTAATGAAATTCAAGAAAATTTAACGGAGGTAAAGGCAAAGCAAAAAATGATTTCTACCAATTCGAGCGATGCGGAATTGAAGAAAAATATGAAAGAACAAATCATTGATGACATTCAAAGCATCAATGAATTGATGGACAAGAACAAACAAAAAATTTCTTCCTTAAAAGCCAAGCTTGAGAAATCGAATGGCAAAGTGGATGAACTGGAAAAAATGATTACTTTTTTAACCACACAACTCGAAGAGAAGGATTTAGAAATTACTGACCTGAAAAACCAACTTGAGAGGTTAAACATAGAGGTAACAGAAATTACGGCTAAATATGAAGAGAAAACTGAGGAAAGCAACCAAAAGACAGATCAGCTTAATACTGCCTATTACACTATTGGAACGGCTAAGGAACTTAAAGAAAAAGGCGTATTAACTAAAGAGGGTGGTTTTATAGGTTTAGGAAAAACTAAAAAACTGGCTGGCGATTTCAATAAAAGTTATTTTACCAAAGTTGATATTACCCAAAACAAAAGTTTTGTATTGAATGCCAAAAAAGCTAAGTTAATTACTACACATCCAAGTACTTCTTATAAAATTGAAGGTGCAAAAACTGCCGAAAAGCTTGTTATAATTAATCCACAAGAATTCTGGAGCGCAAGTAAATACTTGGTTTTAATGGTAGAAAACTAAAAGGTATTAAATTTCATCAAGCAAGTCGGCCAAACGATTTGCTTGATGTTCTCTACTAAAAAATTGTGCATTTTCGCCACTTAAATCAGCCTTGATTTTAATGCCCTGTTGAAACAGCTCATAAGCATGTTTAAGAAAAACTAAAGTTTCATCAACTGTATTTGTGATTGTTCCGCAACCACTTTTCAATAAAATTTTCTCTACTTCCCCATTATCAGAAGGCGCTACCAAAGTGTGGGTTCCGCTGCTAAGATATTCATAAATTTTACTGGGTATAATTCCATTAAAACCTACCCAAGCTGGATAAAGTAATAAATGACTTCTTGTTTCAATTTCAAGTATTTGTTCTTTTTCTGTTCTTTCAGTGCATTCGTAGTAGTTTTCGTAACCTGCCATTATTTTAGAGATGCGTTCATGTTGATCTTTATGAAATGCCAGGCCCGGGAAAAGCAGTTTTATATTTTTTACTTTTAGTTCATTAATCAGTTTTATAAATGCATCACAAAACAACTCAATTTTTTGGCCATGGTACAAAGTACCAATATAAGTTACTGTAAAATCTTTGTAAGGTTGCGTATTTTTTACATCCTTAAAATCCCCTATTTCAAAACCATTTGGAATCCATTTTCCTTTAATACCAACTAAGCCGGTAAGATTTTTTAGTATAGGTTCAGATACAGAAGTAATGGCAGAAGCAGAGCCTACCCATTTTTTTTCTGAATCTACATCAGAATTTCTGATATATTTAAAAATGGCTCCTCTTGCTATTAAATCTATTTCTGATGTTGTCCATGCATCACGATAATCGGCAATCCAGCGAGTACCGTATTTTTTATTCATTTGATAACCAAACTTAAATAAAATATATGGATTCCCTGAAATTACAACTTTTTTAATATCATCGTTTTTACTGATGAACTCATCTGCAAAATCACCGATATTTTTAAACGGAATAAACCAATTTGCATACCGCTGCATTATTAACTCAACCATACTAAGCGCTCTGCGTGGGATAACCATTTTTTGGTTACCATATTTGGTATAGATTCTATCTTTTAAATTTGGTAAATAAGGCACTAAATAGGATTCATAATGTTCATGTTTTTCGTGCAGCACTTCTTCTGGTGTGGCCATCGAAACATCAGATAAATTTTTTATTTTGTTATCCCATCTTCTGCTGATAACAATTGGATAATACCCAAACTTATTGAGGTGTTTGGCCCAGGAACTCACGCGTTCGGCTGCGGTAAGATTACAAGGTGGAAAAAAATATGAAATCAGTAAAATTCTTTGCATAAATAAACTCAACTACCTTTTGAAGGGCTTAAAGATATTAATTAAGCATTAAAAATAGCTTAGAATTTATTTTATATGGATTTTTAGATTCAATGTTTGATGATATATTGCCATATATTTTTGATATCGCGTTGAACTAGGATTTATAACAGCTGTTTGATGCTATTCTACAGGTTAAAATTTATTTGTTCAATTACTTGTTCATAAAAAAACTAGCGCTTGTTATAAAACAAAATAAAGATTTTTTACGTTTGTTGGGTATGCCACTCAATTCTATACAACCTCAAAAAGGATCGTTGCTAATTTCAGAACCAACACTTAAAGATTCCTACTTTAATCGTTCGGTTGTTTTAATAGTAGAACATAATAATGATGGTACAGTAGGATTTATCCTCAACAAACAAATAGATGTTGATTTAAATGGCCTAGTCAGTGATTTTGAAGAAATTGAAGCAAGCGTATTTTTTGGGGGCCCGGTAAATAAAGATAATTTATTTTTTATTCACAGCTTTGGTAAAGAAATTGAAGGCGCCTTACCCATAACAAAAAAACTATTTTGGGGAGGAGATTTTACCATGTTGAAAGATATCCTGCGCAAAGACAAATCAAATATTGATAAGGTTCGTTTTTTTATAGGATACTCGGGCTGGGATCCAGGGCAATTGCAAATGGAACTCGATCAAAACTCATGGGTGGTTAAATCAATGGTGGAGGACAATATTTTAACTATTTCTCCAAAAAACTTATGGAAAGATACACTGAGAAAAATGGGCAATGAAGTGGCATTGCTGAGTTTCTTTCCAGAAAACCCTCAGTTGAACTAAACCTGCATTTTTATAATATAAATATTTAAGTTAGTTGACAGTAACTAATTTAGATGAGGACGCTCTTTTTAAACTTGCTTAATTGCATGGCATCATTTAATTGCAAGTTTATGCAATGGAATATCTTTATAAATGTAGAGTGACGTTTATTAAAAATTACAAAAGAGATAAAAAAAAAGCACGGATAGCTCCGTGCTTTTTAAAATAGTTAAGCTTAAATTATTTTACCAGAGTAAGTTTAGTGTTAACCGCAGTATCTTTTGTAATTAACTTACAAGTATATATACCTGCTGGAAGATCTTCCATTGATACTTGAATTTTATTTAAACCTGCAGCATATTTTGCATCAGTAATTTGTTTAACAAACTTACCATTAACATCATAAATTGCAATTTGAGCTTTTTCGGCATTCAATAAATTAAAGTTGAAAGTTACATTGCTATTGGCTGGATTAGGAAAAACATTCAAATTAAGTGATTGGTTTTGAATATCATTTGTAGCCGTAACTGTTGGGAAAGCAGCATCATATCTTATCTGTGCATTAGCTGCACCTGTTTCAAGCTCAGCTAAATCCTCGCCACCAATGAGGGCAAATGCCACCACAATAGAATCGCCCACAGCCACGTTAAAAGGACCAGTACTAACTATATTGATAACATCATTTCCAGCACCATTGGTTCCTGCTTGCGTTCTTGATGTTGACATGGTTTGATATTTTTCACTTGTATCATAACCATCAGCAACATTAATTCCACCTCCACCACCAGTAACATTATCGGCAGCATACATATTAAAAGGTGTGTTGCTTAATACCTTTACACCAGCGTATAGTTGAGTAGAAGAAGTTGCAAAACTGTAGCCTAATTTTAAAGCAGCGTTTTGGTCAGATCTATTTTCGCTGTAGTTTTGAATATCCCAATCAGTAAAAATAGCCGCATACATATTGTTTAGGGTAGTAGTTGATGTATTTTTAATGTTGTATTGAACCATTACATAATTCATATCTCCTGGTGCATTCCAAGTAAATGAACGGTGCTTCACTTCTACACCCAGCTTAGCAGTTGCTATCGCGTTGTTGTCATTAAATTTACCAGATAAATCAAAATCAGAAATAACCATTGGATTATCAATACCAACTCTTACTATTGACGCAAAATCATTATCAGGTGTTGCTGTTGTGTTTCTTACAGTGTTTACTACTTTGGTAGTTGATGTTCCAATCATTAAACCACATTCGTAAGCCAAAGAAGAATCTCTATAAACAAAACCTAAACCTTGTGTTTGACCATCGCCATTATAACAAGATCTACCTTTACTAGTGATTGTAGTATAAACGTCATTAATAGTAACATTAATATAATCTACGTTAATAATCAATTCAAATGTTTGAAAATCGGTATAAGTGGTACCATCTGCATATGATAATCTAAACAACACTTTTGCATTTGGAGGAGCAGCAGGATTAACAACCACTTTAAATGGCGCAGCGTTATTATTGGTGGAGGCTAAGGTATTAAGCGCTCCAATAGTATAATTTGCACTAATTATATTTACATAAGTTGGATTAGTTTGAGCACTTAAAACTACAGTACAATTGTTGGTTGGTGCTAAATAATTTAAAAAGTCACCACTAATTTTTATGGTATCGCCAGCCACCAAGGCATCATCATTTCCATCAGTATAGTTAATAGGCTCCATTCTTACAGAAGGAAGCGATTGTGTTAAACTATTACCCATATTAATTCTACCTTTTCCTAATCTACCTTTATAATTATTGTTAGCAGCTATGGTATAAATATCATCGCAAGTTACACGCAATTGCTCACCCACTTGCAAAGCATTATAAGAAGGAAAATGAGATTTAATAACACCTGCAGCACCTGCAGCAATTGGAGCAGACATTGAAGTTCCACTCATAGTGGTGTAAGTATTATTAGATACCGTAGAATAAATATTATTACCAGGTGCGCTAACATCAACTGTGAAATTGTAATTTGAAAAACTTGCTTTAGCATCGTTATTTAAAGTAGCTGCCACTGAGATAACATAATGAAAAGCTGCAGGGTAACCAGGTGCATCAATATTATCATTTCCTGCTGAAGCTATTACAAGCGCATTCATATTTATTGTTGCATAATCTATTACATCTTGACCTAATTGAGAGAAAAATCCACCTCCCCATGAGCAATTAATAATTTGGCAACCATGATCAGCTGCATAAGTGATGCCTTCATAACCATTATCAATGGTAGTAGTACTTGCTTGAGCAGCACACTTAACAGGTAAAAATTTACATTTAAAACCTGGGGAGGCAACTCCAACAGCATTATCTGTAGTAGCAGCAGCACAACCAGATACATGAGAACCATGCGTGCTATTATCCACATTGGGGTTATTATCATTTTCGCTTACATCCCAACCTTGAAAATTATCAGTGTATCCATCGCCATCATCGTCAATACCATTTACTGGATCGGCATAGTTTTTCTTCAAATTTCCAACTAAATCCGGATGATCAATATCTGTTCCTGAGTCAACAATACCAATCACTATGTTGGTATCACCAATGGATGTATTCCAACCATTATAAGCATTTATTTTGGTTAAAAATGATTGTTGATTTGTGAGCGGATCATTAACTGTCAAGTGCATTTTGTTGACATATTTTGGCTCTGCATAATCTAATTTTCCAGTCACCAATAGTTTATTAATGGCTTCTTCAAGGCCTAAGTTATTTGAATATACTACTTGATAAATTAAGGTTAAATCAGCTAATGCCTGACCTTGCGCATTGAATTTTTTTTCAGGTATGGTAGCATGCGGAAAAAGTTTTTTTAATTGCACAACTCCAAGTACATTTAATTGAGCCTGAATTTCGGCATCAATTATTTTATTGATGGTGCATGAATTTCTGAATTGCTCATTAACTTTTAAGACAATAGTTTTTGCCAAATAATCGCCTTCTTGAGCTTCTTTAGGCATTATAAAGCTTTTTTTGGGCACAGCAGCATTATGTTTTGCGACAATGACCGCTTCATTAATAAAGAATGAGGTTAAAAATAATAACAGGTAAGTTTTTTTCATTTTATTGATATTTTATCCAAATAAAGCATAAAAAATCTACAATAGAAAATTTTATTTTCCAAAAATATAAATAGGTATAATACAGCAGCTTAACTTTTTTAGTAGAGCGTTCTCAGGCGACCGATTTTAAATTAAAACTTAAAGTTGCATGTTGCCATAAAATTAGCTCCGGCCTGAGGGTAAAAAAAGTTCTCGGTAATAAGCTCCCCTCCATATTGATAGCTGTAAGTGTAACCATTGGCTTCATACAAGCTATTGAGCATATTATTCACTCTGATTCCAATGGTTATTGATTTAAAATTTACACCATAAAAAGTATGTGAAGCATTAAAG
>JBILPB010000064.1:0-17416 GCA_044374175.1 Bacteroidia bacterium
TTCAAAGATACTTCTGGTCCATCAATGAATATTTTAATTAAATTAATGAGTATTGTGTCTCTTGTAATTGCACCTTATATCGCTGAACCAAGTAGTGGAAAAAATGCTGGTGATGATGCTTGCTGCGAACAAAAAATGGAAGCAGCTTGTTGCGAAAAGAGTGGAGAAATGGGCAAATGTGATATGAGTCTTTGTGCTACAATGACCAAAGAAGAATGTGCTGCACATTGCGATAGCGTTGGCTGTTCAGCAGAAGAAAAAGAACATTGCATGAGCATGTACGGTGAAGATGGAAAATATATTGGTGGCAAATGCGATATGCAAAAATGCAAAAGTATGACTGCTGAAGAATGTGCCGCCTATTGCGATAAAATGGGCTGCTCTGCTGATCAAAAGGCAGCTTGTTTAAAAATGATTGAAGCGCACAAAGGTACAGATGGAGCTTGCATGGATGGTTGCAAAAGTGGTTGCAAAACAAAAGAAGACTGCATGAAAAATTGTGGTGAAGCTTGTGCCAGTAAACACTAAAATAGAGTTTAAAAAATAAATCTCATCTTCTTGTCCGTGCCAATGCGTAGTGTAAAAACCGTATTGGCACGGATTTTTTTTATCTTGCAATTAAACAAAGATAAAGTGCCAATTCATTCAAACACTGGTTCACTTCCATTATTATAATTGAATTATTTAACTATTCAGATTTTATTCCTTTGCTCTCACCCAACAATAATTTCTGCTAACTTTTTATTGTGCGTTTTCCAGCTATAATTAAGTTCTACAAACAATCTTCCCCTCTCCGCGCATGCGGTCAATTGATTTTCGTTATTCAGTAAATCAATGATTAATTGAGCTATGGCGACTTTGTTTTCGCCTACTAAAATTTCTGTTCCATTTTTTGCGCCAAGCGGGCCATTGGCTAAAGGAGAAGTGATACATGGAATACCCATCGCCATGGCCTCCAGCAATTTATTTTGCAAGCCAGTGCCTATTTGCATGGGCGCCACAAAGATTTTACTTCTTGCATAACTATCGCGCATATCTTCTACCCAGCCACTGATGGTTACTTTATCAGAGGCAAGTGAAACTACTTCTTTTGTTGGAGAAGTGCCGGAAATTAATAGGTTTGTTGCTGGTTTTTCTTTCCAAACCAAAGGCATAACTTCTTGCACAATGAATTGCGCACAATTAATATTTGGCGGATAGCTCATATTTCCTGTAAATACCAAATCAAAGTCCTTTATTTTATTTTGTGGAGCAAAAAAGTCAAGATCGACACCATTGGGAATCACCTCAATTTTACTATTTTCTTCATGAATAATAAAGTTTTTATCTTGCTCAGAAATGATGACATGATGTTCAAAATAATGAAAAATAATATGTTCATATTGTCTCAAACGCTCATATTCTGAACGAAATAAAGGTTTAAGATAAAAAGGGGCATTTTTTATTCTTCGTTCCATGCCTTTTGCAAATGCATCTTGGTAGTCTATTGTTTTAGGTACTTTATTAATATGTTTCGCATACTCTGCAGTTCTAATGAGTTGACAATAGATGGCGTCTGGATTTACCTTCTGGTAAAATGCATTAAATTTTTTTTGCGCTGATGTATGATGAAAATAATAAACTTGAAATGGCTTATGTCCGAAAAAACCTAATAATAAATTAAAAGCAATTTCAATTTTACTGATGTTAGCTAAGCAAATTGAGGTACAATATTGATTTAAAACTTCAAGCGCTTCTGGATGCATTTTTACATCATTCAAAGCAAACAAATGCACCTCATGTTGTGCTGATAAACTTTTAATTTGATGAAAAGCACGCAACTTATCCCCTTTATCTAATGGATAGGGAACACGTGATAATACAACCAATATTTTTTTACGAACCGACAAGCTTTAAGTAGTAAAATCCTTAATGTGAAATAAGTTTAACACACAAATAAAGCAATAATTTTTAGTGCAACTGAGAATAACATCACTAATTTATTCAATAGATTTTAAGAATAAGGCAAGTGCTGCCCCTTTCTCAGCGCTGCTAAAATTTGTTTCAATCAACAATCTTGCATTTTCTCCAATGTGATGTTGTTTTTGAAAATGATTAAAACAATTATTTATTGCATCAATAAAAGCTGAAGAAGAATTGGCCAACAGTACATTTTTTTTATCGGTAATAGGAATGCCCGCAGCAGCCTCTGGATTGCAAACCACAATCTTTCCCATGGCCATGGCTTCAACAATTTTAATTTTTAAACCACCGCCAGAAAATATAGGAGCAACCATCATGGGATAGTTTTCCATAAATTTTTTAGCATCTGTAACTTCACCTAAATTAATTATATTTTTCAACTCCAAATTTTTAAGTTCGTCAGGCATAGCCTTGCCTGCAATATAAAATTTTGCTGTAGGATGTTGTTGCAAAACCATATTCCACACCTTATCAATAAACCATTTTACCCCTTCTAAATTTGGATACCAATCCATCGCACCAATAAAAAACAGCGCTTTTTGATGGTAATCATTTTTATGATTGTATGTCATTACGTCCAATGTAAAAGGGAGGTGCATCAAATTTTTACTGGCAAAATTGGCTGCAAAAAAATCTTTGTCCTTTTCAGTAATAGCAAGTATTCCATCACATTTTGCTATAAGCTGCAGTTCTTCTTTTTTAAGGCGTTGACTTTGAATATGCAAATACCTATTTTTGAAGAAAGATTTAGTTTTTAATGCAATTTCTTGCCAAATTAAATACTCAATATTATGCGCTCTGTAAATAATTTTAGCTTTCGAGTTTAATCTAATAACATCTATATATCCACAAGTAAACAAGCTGTCAAGTATTACTACATCAGGCTTGTAGATCTTTGCCGTAGCTATTAATTTTTCTTCAAATTGTAGGTTATTAAAACGGGCTAAATGATATGATTCATTACTAAATAATAAATTCAATAAGGCACTATCTAAGTTGGCTTTTGTGTTCACAAAAACACTTTCAGGCTTGTATTTTTCTACAAAATGTGCTGGATATCCATTGGCTGGAGCTGGATGTTTATGCGTTTCAATAGCTAATATTTTAACATCAAAATCATTCTTATAGAGCATATCTGCTAAGTTGAGCATGGCCAAACAGCCACCATCCTTGGCGGGATAAGGAACCTTACTGCACAGTTGAAGTACCCTCATTTTTTCTATTAAATATTTTTTTAATAGCCATGGTATAGGCATCAAAGTCAAACAATGCCGAGTCTCTTGTGGCTTTATAAGTTAAAAAAATGCCAATGGGCAATAAAACAACTGTGGCCAACCATGCACCTTGCCAGGCTTCCCAAACTCCTTCTTTGGCAGATTTTTCTCCGGTGATACTTAACACATGAAAAATCAAGAAAAAACATACTGAAACTACCGCTGGCATGCCAACCCCTCCTTTTCTAATTATCGCACCAAGCGGAGCTCCAATGAAAAATAAGACGATACAAGCAAACGAAAGGGTAAACTTTTTATGCCATTCAATTTTATACCTGCTCTCTGTTTCAACTAAATTTTTGCTTGTCATGGTATTTATATTCACATAGCTTTGATTGGTTCTTGCTAAATTAAGTGCATTCTCAAAAATACGTTTTTTTTCATCCGCAGTATAAACATCCATCCAATGTTTTTGAGCAAGCATGACCTGAGTTAATGAATCTGGAGCAATTTCACTTTTTGGAATGGTATCAGAAAAAAGATTGAAATTTTTATTTACTTGTGTTATAATTGAAGTATTTCGCTGTTTTCCATCACTTTTTAAAGAATCTATTTCATTGCTAAGCTGAGTGATGTTCATCATTTGATAGTTGTCTTTAAATAAAGATTCATCAGTTCTTATCATCTTAAAATCACGCATATCCATTACAATAGTTTCCTCCTTGAAAGAGGTTCTGGTAAGCGGTTTAAATCCTTTGTTATTATGTGAAACTACTTCTTCGTAACTATGCCCATTTTTTAAGGTAATTAATAAAAAATTTTCATCAGCACTCATCTTCATGACGCCTTCTCTGGCCATCACCACTTTGTTATTGCCTTGCCTTTGAGTATGATCGTAAATAAGTATATTATATAAAATATTTTTTTTAGCATCTTTCTTAGCCACTTTAATAGTGATGTCCTGAATGCCGCTGTAAAACACACCTTCCTTTATATCCAATGTTGGCTTTTGATGCGTAATGTCATATAACAATGTTCCCATTTTTAAATTGGCAACAGGCAAAACATAGTTGGCAAATAAAAATGCGCCTATGGCCATCAATACAGTTGTAATTGTTAAGGGTTTCATTACTTTTTGTAACGACATTCCTGCAGATTTTAAGGCTGTTAATTCATAACTTTCTGCTAAATTACCAAAGGTCATGATAGAGGCAAGTAATATCGCTAATGGCAATGCCATAGGAACAAGCGTAACAGCAACATAAAACATCAATTCTAAAATTAAATTCCATTCAAGTCCTTTACCAACAAAATCATCAATGTATTTCCATACAAATTGCATAAGCAATATAAACATTACTACAGCAAAGGTCATGATAAAAGGACCCAGGTATGATTTTAAAATAAGTTGATTAATTTTTTTCAATACCTTCCGATTTAGTCACCCAATTTATTCCTTTTTTCAATAAACTTAAAGTTCTGGCTTCCTTACTTCCTGCTACTGGAATATGATTGTAATGCCATTCTGCCCTTGGCGGTAAACTCATTAAAATTGATTCGGTTCTGCCATTTGTTTCTAAGCCAAATTTAGTACCCTTATCATACACTAAATTAAATTCAGTGTATCTTCCTCGTCTTAGATACTGCCATTGTTTTTCATGCGCAGTACAAGCTAAGTTTTGGTTTTTCTTCATCAATTTTATATAGGTTGGTGCAAATGTTTTCCCTATCGTTTTTACAAATTCAAACAACTTTATTTTATCTCCCGTAAGGTGATCAAAAAATATACCTCCAATACCTCGTGTTTCTTGTCTGTGCGGGATGTAAAAATAATCATCGGCCCATTTTTTAAATTTATCATAATAATCGGCATCATGCATGGTACAGGCATCTTTTAATGTTTGATGAAAAAAAATTGCATCATCATCATCCACATAATGCGGTGTTAAATCAATGCCTCCACCAAACCAAAATACATCATTTCCAGCTTCAAAATAACGCACATTCATGTGAATAATTGGCACTAAAGGATTTTGAGGATGCAACACAATGGAAACACCAGTGGCATAAAATTCGCTCCCAGCCAATGAAGCATTTGATTTAATCAAGAATTCAGGAGTAGGGCCAAAAACAGCAGAGTAATTTACACCGCCTTTTTCAATGATATTTCCATTTTCAATAACACTGCTTTTTCCACCACCACCTTCAACACGCTGCCAGTCATCAAAAATAAATTTTCCTTTACCATCAGTCTGTTCAAGTTGATGGATAATGTCTAATTGTAATTCTTGAAACCATAATGAAATTTGCTCCTTGTTAATCATAATTTATTCACTATTCAATTATTGTTTCTTGAGTTCAAAATCTTCATACTTTAAAATAAATATACTTTGATTTTCAAAACCACTGTCATCGCCAGTTTTCTTGAAATTAAAGGAAGTGCTTAAACAGGTTTTTTTTGTTGTTTCTATTTTGTCAATGGCATCATTACCATATTTAATAATCAAAGGTATAAAATACATAGCCGCATCATAGCCTGAAAAAGCATATTTGCCTGGCTCAGTATTGTATTTTTCGCGATACGATTTTATAAAAATATTAGTGATGGTATCGTTGTAATTGATATGGGAGTTTGCAGGAATTTGAAGATGTAATTTCTGAATGATATTAATATCCAAATTGTCGTAATTGATCCAGGTATCCATTCCTGTAACCGAAATTTGATATTCTTTTTCATCAAAGCTTTTCAGCTTATTAAACAAATCAGTAACAAAGGCTTGATCGCTGCTCCCGACTATGATAACATTGTTTTTTGTTTTAGATAAAGCTAAAGTAAGGCCTTTTAAACCATCAGTTTTATAAATTATTTCCTTAATAGAATCAACCTTGTTTTCTAATTTAAATGCGTTTTTAATTAAATCAACAATTTGTTTTTCTTTACTTAAGGCATTGTGTACCAATACAAAATTTGCATTTTTATTTTTAGCCATCAATTGCAAGCTTAAATTCTTCATCCCTGTGGGTAAAGAAGGAGTAATTTTTAAAACATTTTCATTCCCTAACAATACTTTGTTTGGCGATGAATAGGGCAATACTAACAAGGCTTTACTGTTTTTTACAGCTTTTGCAGCAGATGATGCTGCATGACTGTGAAATGGACCAACCCATAATGCTGCATTTTTAAATTGCTTGTTGGCAAAAAAACTTACTGCGGCAGCAGAGTCAGCAGGTGTGTCGTATACATTTAAATTAACTTTTATGCCCGACTTAATGATTGAATCACAGGCCACTTGAAAGCCCGAAAGAAATTCAATTCCGGGTATAGATTTAGAAAAAAGTTCATCTGTTTCTTCTAAATTTTCTTTATTGATGATACTGTCATTTTGATTCAAATAAAAAGGTAAAAATAAGTTTACATGAATACCAGTCATTGGTTTTTCATTCTTTTGCCTTTCTGCTTTTGGCTCCTTTAAAACTGCTACAATGGGTGGTTCCACTGTTTTAATTTCTTTTTGCGGTATTTTAATGAGCATGCCTTCTTTTAAACCTTCAATAATTTCGGGATTAAACTTTTGAATATCTTCTGAGCTTAAATTATATTGCTTTGAAATGGCATATAATGTTTGCTTCTTTTCAACTTTATGCAAAATAAATTTTCCGGTATTATCAAGTGAAATGGCTTTATATTTTTTATCACTTAATGCGGGTATTTTAAGCTCCATACCTGCCTTTAAGCCATTTTTCAAACTATCATTAGATGCTTCAATATCTGCTATTAAAACATTGTATGCTTTGCTTATGGCATATAATGTTTGTCCTTGTTCTACTTTATGAATATAAACACTTTGCCCGTCAATATTCAGTTTGTTAATGCTTTTTAAAATGGGCTTTGGTATTGTTTCTTGCGCAGCTATAAGATTACAAATACACATAAAAATCAAAACAACTATAGTGTTTTTATAAAACTTTATTTGCAAATTATTCATCAATTTTATAATGATTAAATTCATTTATTCAATTATTGCGCCAATTTTTATTCCCATTCAATTGTTGCTGGAGGCTTAGAGCTAATATCATAAACCACTCTGTTAATGCCTTTAACTTTGTTAATGATTTCATTTGATACTTTGGCTAAAAAATCATAAGGTAAGTGACACCAATCTGCTGTCATGCCATCCGTTGAACTTACAGCACGCAGTGCCACTGCGTTTTCATAAGTACGCTCATCGCCCATAACACCAACGCTTTGAATGGGTAAAAATATAACGCCTGCTTGCCAAACGGTTTTATACAAGTCGTATTCCTTTAGTAAGGAAATAAAAATATAATCGGCCTCTTGCAATAAATGTACTTTTTCAGGGGTGATATCACCCAATATTCTTATGGCCAAGCCTGGTCCTGGAAAAGGGTGTCTGCCCAGCAAATCTGGATGCATGTTCAGTGCAGCACCAGTTCTCCTTACTTCATCTTTAAATAAATTACGCAAAGGTTCTACAATTTGCAATTTCATGTAATCGGGCAAACCTCCTACATTGTGATGCGATTTGATAGTAGCAGATGGACCTTTAACGGATACTGATT
Source organism: Bacteroidia bacterium (assembly GCA_044374175.1). Taxonomy (GTDB): domain Bacteria; phylum Bacteroidota; class Bacteroidia; order UBA4408; family UBA4408; genus CAIKXD01. Next base: position 7,758 of record JBILPB010000064.1, read on the forward strand.
CTATAACATCTGGATATATGGTACCTTGCGCAAGCCATTTCACATCTGTGATTAAATGTGCTTCCTCATCAAATACTTCAATAAAAGTTTTGCCTATAGCTTTTCTTTTTAATTCAGGATCTGATACATTTTTTAAAGCAGCATAAAATTTATCAGCAGCTCTTACACCTTTTACGTTCAGTCCTAAATGCTCATAAGAATCCAATACCTGATCAAATTCTCCTTTTCTTAATAAGCCATTATCAACAAAAATACAGTGTAAATTCTTGCCAATGGCTTTATGCAGCAGCATAGCAGCAACTGAACTGTCAACCCCGCCCGATAATCCTAAAACAACTTTATCATTTCCTAATTTAACTTTTAATTCACTTACAGTACTTTCAATAAAAGAAGTGGAAGTCCAATCTTGCTTACAGCCACAAATATTTTTTAAAAAGTTTTCAAGCAAGAGCGTTCCTTGGGTTGAATGAAAAACTTCGGGATGAAATTGGATGCCAAAAGTTAGTTCATCTTTAAAAGAAAAGGCCGCATTTTTTACATCAGTTGTTTCAGCAATTCTTTCAGCATTTAAAGGCAACTCCACGATAGTGTCTCCATGACTCATCCAAACCTGACTGTGCTCATCAATACCAGCAAATAATAAATTTTGTTGATTAACGTTTGAAAGATTAGTTCTACCGTACTCACGAGTATCACTTGCTTGCACACTTCCACCAAATGTTTGGGCCATTAATTGCGCACCGTAACAAATTCCTAAAACGGGTATTTTACCTCTAAAAAGAGAAAAATCAATCTTAGGTGCTGCAGCATCCCTCACACTGAATGGACTTCCTGATAATATTACTCCCTTTAGGTTGTGAATGGTTGAGGAGTATTTGTAATAAGGCAGAATTTCACAATAAACATTTAGTTCTCGCACCCTGCGGGCTATAAGTTGGGTGTATTGGCTACCAAAATCTAAAATTAAAATACTTTCTGTCATGCCGCAAATGTAAGGATTTTAAATAATGGTATCGACCTTAACACTTGAAATCAAAATAGGAACTATTAAACGCTGTTTTGTTGATAGTTTAAACAAGCTAAGTATAATATAAATTTGTTTTTTAAGCAGCTTTGCAAACAAAATTTGCAAAAATTGAACAACTGTTTTTTTAAACACCTTTTAACAATACTATTGCTTTTATTGATTTCTTCATGTAATCTTTTTCGTAAAGGAATTGAGGAAAGAAAAAGAGAAAGTGAAGTAAAAGTTAATAAAGATCCTGCGATAAAGAATAAGAGTGAACGATTAAAAAAAGCAGACCTCATTTTAAAATCAGCCAGGCAATTTGAAGGAACGCCATACAAGCTGGGTGGTGATAACAAACGTGGTATTGATTGTTCAGCTTTAACGATGCTCAGCTATAAAAATGCAGGGATCACACTGCCGCGCACAAGTATCGAACAGAGTAAAATTGGCACATCAATAAATTTGGAAGATGTCATCCCGGGTGATTTAATCTTTTTTAAATTTAAAAAATCTAAATCAAATAACCCCGTTAATCATGTGGGCATTGTATCGAAAGTCGATAAAAATGGGAGCATTTATTTTTATCATGCAAGCACATCATTGGGTGTTATAGAAAGCAGTTTGGCCGAAACTTATTACCGTGATGTTTTTGTAAAAATAATGCGAGTATATTAGTTTTAGCAGTAAAATAATCTTTAAAACTGAGTTAAAATGTAAAATGAATACCTAAAATCATAGTGTTATAGTAACACTGTTGAAAATTATTTAACATGTATTTTCTGCATTTGGTAAAGCTTTCAGCTATTTATGTATTATTTAAATTAATAAAAAATTAACGAAATGCAAGCCAAAAACTTTAAAATCACTAAATTTGCGCACATTTTAAAAAAAGTATCTAACCAAAATAAAAAATAATGAACGAATTTGGGATTAAATCTAAAACTGCTTCAGTAGCAAGTTTAGGATTATCAAATGTATCGGCCGCTTATTGGAATTTAAATCCAGCCGAATTAGTAGAAGAAACCATTGTGAGAGGTGAAGGATTTCTTACCGACACAGGTGCTTTAGCCATCGACACAGGAGAGTTTACAGGCCGTTCTCCTAAGGATAAATTTGTTGTGGTTGATGATGTTACCAAAGACACTGTTTGGTGGGGTGATGTTAATTTTCCTTTCGAAGCTGCAAATTGGGACATCCTTTACAACCGTGTTGCTGCTTATTTAGGTGGTAAAGAAGTTTATGTACGTGATAATTATGCTTGTGCAGATCCTGCTTACAGACTTAATGTGCGCACTGTAACGGAATATCCTTGGAGCAATTTGTTCGCTAACAATTTATTTTTACGTCCAACATTAGACGAAATTATGAATTTTACGCCAGATTGGACTATTATTAATGCTCCTGGCTTTAAAGCCGACCCTGCTATTGATGGTACGCGTCAACACAATTTTACCATTATGAATTTCACCAAAAAAATAATTTTGATTGGTGGTTCAGGATATACAGGTGAGATCAAAAAGAGTATTTTTACTTTATTAAACTATATTTTACCTCATCAAAAAGGGGTATTGAGTATGCATTGTTCAGCAAATATCGGTAAGAATGGTGATACTGCAGTGTTTTTTGGATTAAGCGGAACAGGTAAAACAACTTTATCGGCCGATCCAGAAAGAGGTTTAATTGGTGATGATGAGCACGGATGGAGTGATACTTCAGTATTCAACTTTGAAGGTGGATGTTATGCTAAATGTGTTGATTTAACCAAAGAAAAAGAACCTCAAATATTTGATGCTGTAAAATTCGGTGCCTTGTTAGAAAATATCGAGTGCTACGAAAACTCAGCCACCGTTGATTATTCGAATATCAGCAAAACAGAAAATACAAGAGTTTCTTATCCAATTAATCATATTAGCAATGCAGTAGAACCTTCTGTTGGTGGCGTGCCTAAAAATATCTTCTTTTTAACTTGCGATGCCTTTGGCGTTTTACCTCCAATTTCTAAATTAACTACAGGTCAGGCCATGTATCACTTTATTAGTGGCTACACTGCTAAAGTTGCAGGAACAGAAATGGGTATTACAGAACCTACCACAACTTTCTCTGCTTGTTTTGGTAAAGCTTTCTTGCCTTTACATCCAACAAAATATGCTGAGTTATTGGGTAAAAAATTAGACAATAACAAAGTAAATGTGTGGTTAGTAAATACAGGATGGAGTGGTGGTGCATTTGGCACAGGAAGCAGAATGAAATTAAGCTATACACGCGCATTGATAACTGCTGCCCTTAATGGTGAATTAGATAAAGCTAGTTTTGATACATTGCCTGTATTTGGTTTGCAATTTCCAACAACTTGCCCCAATGTACCAACCGAAATTTTAAATCCTCGTTCAACATGGGCCGATAAAGATGCTTATGATGCTAAAGCAAACGATTTAGGTACAAAGTTCATTAAAAACTTTGAACAATATATCAGCGCTGCAAATGATGCTATTAAAGCAGCAGCGCCAAAAGTAAGTGTAAACGCTTAGTTTTTTATTAATTTTAAAAAAGGCTCATTACAGATAGTAATGAGCCTTTTTTGTTTAGATAATGCTACAGCTTATTTAATTCGAGAATCAGCTTCTATCAGGCGATTGCCGCTATGGTTATGTACTGCATAACTGAATCCTTTTTGCAGGCAATAAGAACCATATTGTCCGGCCTTATTAATCGCAATGAAACCTACCTGAATTTCGGAAGCTCTTTTTTGTTGCTTCTTAAAAACACGCTCTACCGCCTCTTTACAGGCCTCTTCTGGCGTTCTGCCCTGTCGCATTAATTCCACTACTAAATGACAACCAGCAATTCTGATGACCTCTTCACCATGCCCTGTGGCAGTGGCTGCACCTACCTCATTATCAACAAATAAACCTGCGCCAATAATGGGAGAATCACCAACTCGACCATGCATTTTAAAAGCCATGCCACTTGTTGTGCACGCGCCAGATAGATTTCCATGCATATCTAGTGCAATCATTCCTATCGTGTCATGATTTTCGATATTTACAATAGGCTTGTAATTACTGGTTTTTAACCATTCTTTCCACTCTTTTTCAGATGCTGGCGTAAGTAAATTTTCCTTTTTAAAACCTTGTTTTAAAGCAAACTGCAATGCACCTTCACCTACCAACATTACATGAGGTGTTTTCTCCATTACAGCCCTTGCCACCGATATGGGATGCATAATATGTTGTAAACAGGCTACCGAACCTATATTTTGATCATGATCCATAATGCAGGCATCAAGGGTTACAAAGCCATCTCTGTCTGGTCTACCGCCATAGCCTACACTTCTTTCGTTGGGGTCGGCTTCAACTAATTTTACACCATTTTCAACTGCATCAATTGATTTGCCGTTTTTTGAAAGAACATCCCATGCTACTTCATTGGCTTTTAATCCAAAGTTCCAAGTGCTTAAAACAATGGGTGTTGAAACTTCCTCAGCATATATTTTTTTTGGGAATGCGCTCAATACGGCAGCAACCATAGTACCTGTCTTTAAAAACTGTCTTCGGTTATGATTCTTCATAGTTCAAAAATAGGATAATAAATTTATAAAAAGTAAACATAAAAGAATAAATAAAGCCCAATGAAATTAATCATTGGGCTTCATGTTGGCAATCAATTTATTTTACTTGATAATAGAAATTTTACTTGTTGTTTTTACATTATTTCCAACTACTTCTAGAGTGTAAAACCCAGTTGCTAGGTTGTTAATCTCTATGTTTGCAGTTGTGCTTGAGTTTGAACCAATTTGTTGATTTAAAACAATCTCTCCTATGCTGTTGTATATAGTAACAGTTGTTTTTTCAGACATCAAAATTGCACTAGAAATGATTAATTTATCACTAGCCGGATTTGGATATAAACTTAACGTATTATTGCTTTCTTGCTCGTTGATTGAAGTAACCAATGGTAGTGGAATTAAATTTCCACCAGTAGGTAATGCAACCCAAATTCCAAAATCAGCTCCGTTACTGTTATTTGCAGGCGTTAAAAAGCCTGAAGCTAATGCCACTAATGAAGCGCCACCTAAATTTAAAGTAGCTAGGGGTGCACTGTATGTAGCTACAGTAACAGCACCTGATGCATCAGTAACAGAAATTTGATAATCTGCAGTTTGCAATTGAAGGTAAGCTGCATCAAACGCTGCATAAGCGATATCGTTAACTAAAGTTGAAGGTCCTGCAACAATATCTACTGTTGGAGCATCAGTTGCACCATGATAAACTAATACATTTGTATTTAATGGATTTCCTGAAGCTTCTTGTCCAGCAGCAAATACATCTAAATTAAAAGGTTGAACTGGAGTGTATCCGCTTGCACTAACTGTTCCGTTCGCAACTAATATATATTTAGATGAAGCTGATAAATTGGGGAATGTAAAACGGGCTAAACCGTTTGTTGTGTCAACACTGTTAGCTGGTTGAATGGTTACATCCAAACTAACACCAGCTGGAGCATCTATGAATGGAGAGGATGTTCTAAATTGAAAATTGTCAATTAAGAGTGTTTCATCTAACCAAACATCAACTGTAGCAGCTGCTGCATCAGCACAATTATGAATAACTTGTACTCTTGTTGTGGTAGCACTTACTGATGGTAATGCAATTAAATCTCCTCCCGAAGCAAGAGCAGCCCACAAACCAAAACTTGCTCCTCCGCTGTTGTTCGCAGGGTTTAAAAAACCTGAAGCTAAAACAACTAATGCTTGACCTTGCAAGTTTAAAGTAGAAAGTGGTGCTTGATATTCTGCAACAACATCAGTGCCTGCCGCATTTCTCACTTGTAAATTGTAGTTTGTAGTTGGTAATTCCAAATAGTCTGTTGTAAAACTTGGATATGAAATATCGTTAATTATGGTTGAACCCAACGGTACTTTAACATCCACTGTTGGCGCATCAGTAGATCCATGCATAACTAAAACATCAGTATTAGCAGGGTTTGATGCTGTTAATCTACCCATTGGGAATACTTCTAAATTAAAGGCAGGTGCTGGGTTATAACCACTAGCACTTACTATTCCAGAAGCTACAAGCACATATTTACCACCATCCATTAAATTGTAATTGAACGAAGTAATAGTGTCATTGATTGATGTGCTTCCTGCAGGCGCAATACCTACATTAATATTCACTCCTGCTGGCAAGTCTAAAAATGGAGTAGATTTTCTAAAGCCAAAGTTGTCCAATGCTGGTGGTAATGTTCCGTTAATGTATACATCAACTTGAGCAGCTGCAGCATCTGCAGAATTGTGAATTACTTGAACTTTTGCAGTCTGAGCCATCGTTAATCCCGATAGCATCAAACTCAAACTGATTGTTAAAAGTTGTTTTTTAAGCATAGTGAATAAATTTTATTTGTTTATAATTAGTTTCGACAATACTAACTAAAGAAGAATTGTATTGTTTAAATAAAAAATAACAGAACTTAAACAAAAATTGTATGTGTTTGAAAAACAATAAGATATAAATATTAAAAAAATGTTAATATAAACTTAGAAGTTTATTCCAAATTAGTAAATAGGAGATTTGAAATATCAAACTACTTGATTTCAAACAGATTCAGAAGTAGAGATTGTTGTTCAATAATATTTTTCAATAACATCGAGCGCTCCCGCTCTATTTTAAACCCATGAATTGCTAGCAATTTTGAAAATCAAAATGGGAGTAATACCGATTATACAAAATAAATAGTCCAATTTTATTGAACTATATTTTGTTATATCGGCATTAGCCATTGTAAATTTATTAAATGGCTTTGGGCTATTTAATAAATACAAATGGTATAATACCGATTATACTTTCAATTTAGTCCAATTGCGGCCAAGCCTTATTATACTAGTTTCAGGTTGTATCGGCATTAACCATTGTAAATTTATTAAACAGCTTTGGGTTAAAGAAATACAATTGGCATAAGTGCTTGAAATTGAAAGATACCACAGCCTCGGGATAAAGTTGATTCGGTTTCTAATTCGGAACTGGGTTGAAAACAAAAAAGCCCGATGAAGTAAATCATCGGGCTAACTCAAATTTAAAAATTACTATTTCGAAATTGAAACTTTACTTGTTGATTTGGATTGATTGTTAATCAACTCAACAGTATATAAACCATTAGCCAATTGATCTATTTCAATCGCAGATATTAAAGAATTAGCAGTAATTTGTTGAGACAATACAATTTCCCCTAAATTATTGTAGATATTAACAACACTTTTTTCAGAGGCATATAAAGGGTTTGAAATCATTAATTTATCACTTGCGGGATTAGGGAAAATACTTAAAGCGCTATTGCTGTTTTGGTTTTCAATAGAAGTGACAATAGTTAATGGAATTAAATTCCCACCAGCTGGTATACTTACCCAAACTCCAAAACTTGCACCGTTACTATTCAAGGCAGGATTTATGAAACCTGAAGCTAATGCAACAATTGATTCTCCTTGTAAATTTAGAGTTGCTAAAGCAGCACTGTATGAAGCAATTACACCAACACCAAATCCTTCTTTTAAGCTAATTATAGTGTTGTTTGCAGTTGGCAATGTTAAATAGTCATCGCTAAATTCGCCATAATTTAAGTCTTGAACCAAAGCATTTCCACCAGAAACGATATCAACAATTGGTGCGTCAGTAGCACCATGATAAACAAGCACATTGGTATTTGAAGGATTGCCAGAAGTCTCTTGACCACCTGTAAACACATCCATATTAAAAGGTCTGTTTAAACTGTTTGGACTGTAACCTCCCGCACTTAAAAGTCCTTGAGCAACTAAAATATATGTTTCATTTGCAGTCAGTGTATAGGAATAACGTGCTAGTGCATTTAATGTATCTGTACTATTTGATGGTTGAATGCAAAGTCTAATTGGAATACCTGCCGCCAATGTTACAAAAGGAGTTGATGTTCTAAAATTAAAGTTATCTAGCAAAAGGGTATTATTTAACCAAACATCTACACTTGAAGCAGCAGCATCAGCACAATTATGGATTACTTGAACACGAGCAGAGTCTAAAGTAGGTGAAGTCAAAGGAATTAAATTGCCACCTGAAGGTAAAGCAACCCAAATACCGAAACCTGCTCCATTACTATTATTTGCTGGGTTTAAAAAACCAGATGCTAGAGCTACTAATGAAACCCCTTGCAAGTTCAATGCAGCTAATGGTGCAATGTATGAAGCTACAACGGTAGCACCTGAAGAGTCAGTTACGTTTATAAAATAATCAGCTGTAGGTAATTGCAAATATGCAGCATCAAACTCAGTATAAGAGATATCATCAACTAAGGTTGAGGTAGTTGTTCTAATATCAACTTTAGGAGCATCGGTTGCACCGTGATAAACCAAAACATTTGTATTGAGTGGGTTACCTGAAGCTTCCTGAGCAGCGGCAAAAACATCCAAATTAAATGGTTGTTCAGGATTATAACCAGTAGCGCTAACAGTGCCATTGGCCACAAGAATATACTTTTCCCCAACGTTAAGATTGTAAGTAAAACGAGCCAAAGCGTTGGTAGTATCTGTACTGTTTGAAGGTTGAATAGTGATATCAAAATCAACTCCAGCAGGAGCATCAATAAATGGGGTAGCTTTTCTGAAAGTAAAATTGTCAATCAACAAAGAATCGTTCAACCAAACATCAACTGTTGCAGCAGCTGCATCGGCACAATTATGAATTACTTGCACTCTTGCAACGTTTGTATTGATTAAAGGCAATGGAATTAAATTACCACCTGATGGTAAAGCCACCCATATGCCAAAGCCTGCACCATTACTATTATTTGCTGGGTTTAAAAAACCAGATGCTAAAACCACTAAAGCGCTATCTTGTAATCCTAATGTACTTAACGGAGCAACATAAGTTGCCACGGTAGTAGTTCCTGAACTATCAGTTACTGAAATATTATAATCGGCAGTCGGCAATTGCAAATAATCAGTGCTATAACCACCATATGAAATGTTATTTACTAAGGTGTTTCCACCACTAGTGATGTCTACTATTGGCGCATCAGTCGCACCGTGATAAACTAAAACATTTGTGTTGGCTGGATTTCCGGCAGATAACTGAGCCGCTGCAAAAACGGCTAAACTAAATGGTTGTGATGGCGTATAGCCAGTTGTACTTACTATACCAGAAGCAACAATCACATATTTTCCACTATCCGCTAAGTTGAAATTAAATGAAACAAGTGTATCATTAATAGAAGAACTGGTAGAAAGAGCAATCCCAACATTGATGTTAACACCTGCTGGTAATGCCAGAAACGGTGTGGCTTTTCTGAACCCGAAATCATCTAGTTGCAAGGTTCCATTAATATAAACATCTACTTCAGCTGCTGCAGTATCAGCACAGTTATGTATAATTTGAGCCATTGCTGTTGGAGTGGCCACAAATAAAGGAAGTTCAATTAAATCGCCACCAGCAGGTAAAGCAGCCCAAAGGCCAAATGCAGCACCATTGCTATTGTTAGATGGGTTTAAAAAGCCAGAAGCCAAAACCACTAAAGCGCTATCTTGTAATCCTAATGTACTTAACGGAGCAACATAAGTTGCCACGGTAGTAGTTCCTGAACTATCAGTTACTGAAATATTATAATCGGCAGTCGGCAATTGCAAATA
>JBILPB010000285.1:0-4852 GCA_044374175.1 Bacteroidia bacterium
TAGCTGCCGTTTAATAGCAATTAATTTATACAATATGGTGGAAGAACCATTTTCTGAAAATGCTTCATTTAATGATAAAAAGTTTTATGAGACTGTATATGAATCGCAACGTTTGATGGATGATTTAGTTGATTTAGAGCTAGAAGCCAACGAAAGAATTTTAGATAAAGTTAGCAGCGATCCAGAACCTGATTTTATTAAAAATGTAGAAAAAGATACTTGGAAATTATTGTATGAAGCAGGTAAAAAAGGACGTAGAACAGGCCTTGGTTTTACGGCATTAGGAGATGCTATTGCTGCTTTAAACATAAAGTTTGATGGTGAAGAAGCTATTGCAGCCACCGAAAAAATTATGCGTATAAAATGTGAAGCAGAATTCGAAAGTTCAATTGATATGGCTATTGAAAGAGGTAAGTTTGAATCTTTTGATCCTGCAATAGAAAACACATCTGAATTTATTCAAATGATGCAAGCAGAGTTTCCAAAAGTATATCACAGAATGATGCAATATGGTCGTAGAAATATTTCTATTAGCACAGTTGCACCTACTGGTACATTAAGTATGTTGGCTCAATCTAGTTCTGGTATTGAGCCTGTGTTTATGTTAAGTTATAAAAGAAGAAGAAAAGTAAACATACATGATACCAACGCGCGTATCGATTTTAAAGATGATATGGGTGATAGCTGGCAAGAGTTTACTGTTTACCATCACAAACTAAAAGAATGGATGAATATTACTGGCAAAACAGATGAAACATTAAGTCCGTATTACGGTGCAACCGCGCCTCAGATAGATTGGAACAACCGCGTAAAATTACAAGCTGTAGTTCAAAAATATGTAACACATTCTATTAGTTCAACCATCAATTTAGCCGAAAATGTTGCAGTAGAACAAGTGGGTGATATTTATTTAGAAGCATGGAAGAATGGACTAAAAGGAATAACAGTTTACCGCGATGGTTCTAGAAGTGGCGTATTGGTGAGTACCGAAAAGAAAGAAACAAAACCAGATACTATTGTTGAGTATGTAGCGCCAAAAAGACCAATTGTGTTAGAAGCAGAAATAGTGAGGTTTATGAATGATAATGAACATTGGATTGGTGTAGTAGGTTTGTTAAATGGTAAACCGTATGAAATTTTTACTGGAAAAACAGAAGATGTTTTTGTAATTCCTTTAAGTGTTAAATCGGGTTGGATTATTCAAAATAAAACCGATGATGGCAACAAAAGATATGATTTTCAATACACTGATAAAGATGGTTATAAAGTTACCATTGAAGGCCTTTCTCGTTCATTTAATAAAGAGTATTGGAACTATGCAAAACTTATTAGTGGCATCATTCGACAAGGTATGCCTTTGCCTAAAGTAGTTGATTTAATAGATCATCTTAATTTGTATAGCGATAACATCAATACTTGGAAAACGGGTGTAGCACGTTCATTAAAGAAATTTATTCCTGATGGCACAGTAGCCAAAGATAAAAAATGCCCAAGTTGTGGCGATACTAATGGCCTTGTGTATGAAGAGGGATGTCTCAATTGCAAAAGTTGCGGACATTCAAAGTGCGGATAAACCAGTCGATTAATTATTTTAACACTGATTGAAAAATAGCTTCAATCAGTGTTTTTTTTTATAACCAATAGCACAAAAACTATTTTTTTATATTTGTAAAAACCTATTTAAATGAATAAGTATAAATCACTGCTATTGATAACCGCAATTACAACAAGTATTGCTGGCCTTCATTCTTGTACTAAAAATAAAACTGAAGACATGAAAATTGAAGCTTCTACTTGTGATTCGGTTAAAGTAATTTCGTATAAAAATGATGTGCAACCACTCTTAAATAATAATTGTGGGGCTCAAGCGGGTTGCCACAGTAATGGCAGCGCTTCGGGCGGTGTAAAACTTGAAAGTTGGCAAGGTACCAATGAGGTAGCAACTACAGGTTTATTAATGAAAAGCATTAAGCATGAAAGTGGTGTTTCTTTCATGCCTAAAGGAGGTTCAAAGTTAGATGCATGCTATATTGCCATTATTGCTAAGTGGGTAAGAAATGGAAGTTTAAATAATTAAATAGGTTGATTTAAAAATTATATTTCAATCCACATTGCACTCCTAAACTATTAACTCTTCTATAAATAAAATACTCTTTATTGTAAAAATTACTTAATCCTATTTGAAAGGGCAATGCGAATTGCATTGATGTTCGATCGTTTATATTATAACTTATACCAATAATTGCTTGAGCATTAAAATTAAAAGTTTTTAATGGGTTGTTTGAAGTAGACCCATATTCGGCTATGTTTCCTAAACTTGATTCTTTATAATTGCCCTTTGATTGAAGAAGAATATTTAATGCTCCGCCAGCCGAAATATCTAGTTGAAGCCTTTTTGCTAATGTATATTTATAGGTTGCAAGAAATGGAATTTGAAGGATATTATATGTTGATTGTTGGGCATTATTGGTGTAATAATTCATTAAAGTATCAATAGGCACATTGCGTTTTACAATAGTATCATTTGTAATTGGATCAATATAAATTGAATCAACAAAAATACGTTCCATTTTTTGATTAATGTAGCTGTATTTTACTTTGTCGTTTAGTTTGTAAATGCCCACTCCTGTTGATATTGACAGCTTGTTATATTTAACTCCAAAAAGCAATTGTGTGCTTAAATATGGCTTGTTAAATACGATAGAGTCTTTTAATTCTTGTGCACTAATTAAATTGTTATTACTGTAATTATTTGTGTTAAATCCAGTACCTAAATTAAATGCAATGTAAAAATTAGTGGATGCCGGTTTAGCTTCTTCAATTTTTTCTGGTAAAGCAAAAGGTGTTGATTCCGCAACAGAACTATCTACAATAACATCATCCGCTTTTGTTTTGTCAAAAGCCAAATTAGCTTCATTTGTTGGTTTTGCAGGACTATTATTTTGTGTATCTTTTGTTGAGTTCTGTGCTAAAAGCGTTGTACTTTCCTTTGCCTCATCAAAAAGATTATTAGGTTTTAACCCATCCTCTTTTTGTTTTGTGGATTCGTTTTGTGCGATTAAATGAGGTTGCTCAAAATTTGATTGCGCAATTTTGGTAGGTAAATTTTGCGCTTGATGCTGCGTTTTAATAGCAGATGCAGTAAATAAGTTGGTTGGTTTAGGGTTTAATTTTGTGCCAATATGATCATTACTAGCGCTTTTTAATTTCATTAAATCAACCGCATTATCAGTTTTCTTATTTAAAGCATTTACTGCGTTAGTTTTAGCATCTTCATCGCTACTCGAATTTTTATTTTCGGTTTTTAAATCTAGCGCTAAGCGCTTTTCAAAAGTAACATTTTTATTTTTATTGTTGTTGTTTTGCACAAACATGGCCGCAGAAAATATGCTTAAAGAGATAAGGGATAGTAATAACCAACCACCTTTTTTATTTCTTTTAGTTATTTGCTTATGCAAAGTTTGTTCAATAGCCTTTTTTGCTTCCTTTGGAGGCGCTACTTCAAAATTCTCTAACGAACTACTAAAGAGATCGTCAATGTTTTCTAAATCTTTCATGGCCTTTGGTTAATGTTTTGTTGTAATTTAATGATTTCTTTTTGCAAGATTTTTCTTGCCTTAAAAAGCTGACTTTTACTTGTTCCTTCTTCAATTTGCAATGTTTCGGCAATTTGTTTGTGACTATATTTTTCCATTGCGTATAAGTTAAAAACTAGTCGATACCCATCGGGTAAATTTCTAATAAGTTCAAGTAGTTTTTCTTTTGGAATATCAATATTGTTTTGATTTATTTCCTCCTCAAAAGTTGTTTCATATTTTTCAGTGAAAGAAGTAAATTGAATGTTTTTGTTTTTCCTACAATAATCCAGTGCAGTATTCACAAAAATTCTTTTTAACCAACCTTCAAATGAACCTTGTTTATTAAAATTTTTAATTTGGATATACACTTTTACAAATGCTTCCTGAAAAATATCTTTTGCATCATCGGTATTAGAAGCATATCTTAAACAAATGGCATAGGCAATAGGCGCAAAACGAGCATATAAAAGATCCTCATAATGCTTTTCTTTATTGATACAGCCAATTAATATTTCGTCAACGTTTTGCATAACTATACCATTTTCCCCTCTTTAGAGCCTAAAGAGGGGAAAGGATTTTGCTAATGATTTAAAATGTTTATTTTGTAAAAACTATTTTTGTGAGGCTCTTTTAAAGTAAACATATACAAGCCTGAATGTAATTCACTGGCATCAACATCATAATAATTCATCCCTTTTTTGCCTTCAATAGTCCTTGTAAATAAAGTTTTTCCGCTGGTTTCATTTAGTGATAGTACAACCGTTGCATCCTCTTCTAAACTAAATTTTACATATCCTTTGTTAGTAATAGGATTTGGAAAAACACCAATGTTATTGTTTGTTAGGGCTATTGATTGACTATCAGAAATAACTGCCGGGTCAACCATTAATATGTTTGCATAATTTGTAGCAATTGGTTGATTAAAATCAAAATAAATATTAGCCATATCACTAATTAAATCACCTTCAACCAAACTACTCAATGCTTTAATTTTAAAAGTTACAAATCCATTGCTAGCTTCACCTGCATCGGCTTCGCATGGCAACATAATATTATCGAATTTGTAAGTTACAATATTTCCTAATCTGGTAACCTGACAATTATGACTTCCACCAAGCAACACATATGTATTTGGATCTAACATACTACTCAATTCATCAACAATTCTAACGTTAACAGCACTTGCATTTCCAATATTTTGAAAGCGAATCATATACTCTATTTCCTGATCTGCATTCATGGTTGAAATAACTTGATGATTTGGATTATCATTA
>JBILPB010000286.1:0-4842 GCA_044374175.1 Bacteroidia bacterium
TAGAATTTAGAATTTAGAATTTAGAATTTTATTTTTGATAATTAGAAGTTAAATCATTTCTGCTTGCATTTGTTGCGATTGGTATTGCTCGTAATACTCTCCTTTTTTTTCAAGCAATTGATTGTGTGTTCCAATTTCGGCAATACCATGATTAGCCAATACAATTAACTGATTGGCTTGTTGCACTGTAGTTATTCTGTGGCTGATATACAATACTGTTTTATTGTTCAATCTTGTTTTCAGGTTGTTCAAAATACGGTTTTCGGTGCTGGTATCTACTGCACTTAAACAATCATCTAATATTAGCATTTCTGGATTTTTAATCAAAGCACGGGCTATGCTTAAACGTTGCTTTTGTCCACCACTCAAGGTAATACCTCTTTCTCCAATCATTGTTTGAAAGCCTTGCTGAAATCCTTTAATATTTTCTAAAATATCGGCTGCCTGAGCAACGTCATCTACCTGTTGTTGATTTGCCTTTTTATCTTCATCTAAACCAAAAACTATATTGTTATAAATGCTTTCAGAAAATAAAAAAACATCTTGTGGCACATAACCAATCTTATTTCTCAAGCTATGCAAATTGTATTCTTTGATATTTATATTATTAATTAAAATTTCGCCACTATCAACATCATACAAACGCGCCAATAATAGAGCAATAGTTGACTTGCCGCTGCCTGTTTTGCCTGTAATACCTATGCTTGTGCCTGCAGGTACAAAAAAGCTAACATTTTCAAGCGCTTTAATGCCCGACTCGGGATAAGTGAAAGAAACATGTTTAAATTCGACACTTAATGCTTGCTGCTCGTTAAGTAATAAATTTCCACTTATAATAGCTGATGTGGTATTTAAAAACTCATTAATTCTTTGTTGAGATACTGCAGCTTTTTGTATGATAGAACTTACCCAACCAATAGAGGTAACGGGCCAGGTTAGCATATTTACATAAATAACAAATTCTGCAATATTACCTAAAGTAATGCTGCCGTTGATATATTGTTTACCGCCAATATAAATAGTAATAATGGTGCTCGCTCCAATCAACAAAGTAATTACAGGAGCAAAGAGTGAATCGACCCTCATTAGCTTTAACGATAGTGATTTAAAGGTTAATGACTCGGTTAAAAACTGTCTAATATTTTGCTCTTCTCTGTTAAATGATTTAATTACACGAATACCTGCAAAGGAGCTCTGACTGGCAGAGGAAAGCGCTGAAAGCTGACCTTGCACCTTGGTGCTTTTTTTATTGATAATGTTACTGATGAAATAAATACCGATAGATAGAAAAGGCAATGGAATTAAAACTAGCAGCGTTAAATAACTATTTACGTTCCACATTACTCCTATCACCAAAATAAACATCACAATAAGATTGAGTGTATACATTACAGCAGGACCAATATACATGCGCACCTGGCTTACATCTTCGCTAATGCGCGCCATTAAATCTCCTGTACGGTTTTTCTTATAAAAAGAAACTGCTAAGGCTTGATAATGTTTGTACACTTCATTCTTTAAATCATACTCAATATGCCTGCTCATTACAATAATGGTTTGACGCATAAAAAACATAAATACGCCTTTAATGATTGTAGTGGCAATGATGATGATAAAGAAAATAAAAAAAGCTTCAAAAAACTGCGTAAGCAATTGCGCTTTAAAGCTAGCGCCCTGAGCTTGATTATTGAGCCAAACAGCCTCGTGTAAATAATCAATTGTAAATCTGGTTACTTGGGCAGGGTATATGGCAAAGATATTAGAAAATACAATAAATACTAAGCCACCTAAGAGATGGAATTTATATTTTAAAAAGTATTTATTGAGATGTTTGAGTGAGCCCATAAAAGCGACACAAAAGTAAATAAATCTACCACTATAAAAGTTAAAATGTTTGAATAATACCGATTACACTTTCAACTTAGTCCAAATTCGGCCAAGCCTTATTGTACTGGTTTCAAGTTGTATCGGCATTAACCATTGTAAATTTATTAAACAGCTTTGGGCTATTTAATAAATACAATTGTTATAACTATTTGAAGTTAATAAATAATATACACACCAATGTCGTAGGCATACTTTTGATTTAACTTTGAGGCCTCAACAAAAAGTGCATTTTGGACAAACAATTTTTTATTGAATGGATATTTTTTCCATTAATTATTTTTGCTTCTAGAGCTACTGATGTTAGTTTAGGCACATTGCGGAGTGTTTTAGCTAATAAAGGGATGAAGAAAATGGTGCCCTTTATTGGTTTTTTTGAAGTGCTATTATGGTTATTCGCGATTAGCACTGTGATGAAAAATTTGAGTAATTTTATGTGTTATTTAGGCTGGGCAGGAGGCTATGCCACTGGCATTTATATTGGACTATCGATAGAAGAAAGATTAGCTATTGGCACGCAAGTAATTAGGGTGTTTACACAAGAAGACATTACCAAATTAATTGAAAGCTTGGTTGAGAAAAATTACAGTTACACAATACTTGATGGTGAAGGTAAAAAAGGTGCAGTAAAATTAATTTTTATTGTTGTAAAGCGCAAAAATGTGAAGGATGTTACAGAAATAATTCACCGCTTTTCGCCCAATGCTTTTTATTCTATTGAGGATATAAAACGCGCCAAAGGTCTTGCCAATTCAGTTTCTACAACAAGTGTGAGCAAGCAAAGTTTTTTCAAAGGCTTATTGCCTTTTAGCAAATAAGGTAATTATTTTTCTTTTTTTACATTTGAAAACTGGTACAATAAATGTAACAATTCTTAAAAATTTTAAGTCATGAAAAAATACATCGTTTTATTGATTTTATTATCAATTACAATTTTTGCTTTTGAAGCTTGTAAAAAAAAGGAAGTCGATGAGCCTGAAACGCCTCTATCGCCAACGCCTACTCCAACTCCAACACCGGCTGATGCGCGACTAATATTTAAATTTAAATTTGATTCAATGCAGGTTAGGCTTAATGCTTTTGGACAACCTTCAATAGTGCCCGCAGGCAATGCAGCACTATCGCCTATCTTTAATAAAATGGGGGCACATTATATTGAGTTGGCACAAAATGCATTCACCCAACTTGGTTCAGGGCGCGTGCTATATTATGCCCCAGAAACAACAGCTGGTGGCGCAACTGCTATTGATTTTAGCAAATCTGTATTAAAAGGGCAAAACGAAGTATTTTACAGCATGAAACTGAAAGACATTACGCCCGGTACTTACGAATGGTTAAGGGTTTCTTTAGCTTATCAAAATTACGATATTCGTTATAAAAGCGGATCAATATATGGAACAGGCACTATTGCTTCATTTATTGGGTACAATACCTTTATTACAAATTACAATATTAAAACGCAAAATATTGCTGTAAATTCCAACAAATTGCAAGGCTATTGGGGCTTTGAAACTGCGGTAGCCGGAATGAATTACACTTCAACTGGACAAGCTCCTCCGGGCGCTACAACTGTTCCTAATCCGCTTGCCTCTACTTCACCTATTCCTGCCGGATCGTGTGTGGTTACTGCTGCATTTATTGGAAACAACGGCACAGCAAAACCACTGGTAATTACCGGAAACGAAAGTAGCGACATTATAATTACTGTTTCGTTATCGACCAATAAAAGTTTTGAATGGCAAGATATAACGCCTGATGGTTATTTTGAACCTGCTGCAGGTGATGCTGTGGTGGATATGGGTATAAGAGGTATGAAACCTATTTGGTAAAGAATAATTAAAAGCATTCGTATCCTTTTTTTAACCACCAACATTCACCAGAGTCCCCATCAACTTTTTAATTGCTGTTTCAGCTTGTTTTAAATTGAAACGAGCATTTACTAATCGTGTGATAGATTCTTCATAAGTACTTTGACTTTCTTTAATCTCTAAATAATTACCTAAGCCAATTTTTAATCTTGCTAAACTTATGTTCAACGCTTCTTGTGCTAATTGAATATTTTCTTCCTCTAAGGTTAATATTTCCTGATCATTCAGCATTTTTTGGTAAGCACTAAAGGCCGCATTGTAAAAAGTAAATTTGATTTTATCTACTTCAATTTGGCTATTTTGAACAGCAAACTTCCCAACCTTAATTTGATTTCGTGTGTTGAATCCATTGAAGATATTCCAACTTAAATTTACACCAAAATTATAGCCCAAATTTTGATTCAATAAAGAGAAACCTGCGGCATTTTCATTCCGAGCAAAATTGTAGGCCGAGGTTAAGCCAACCCTAGGCAATACCAATGATTGCGATTCTTTTAACAACTGCGTTTGCACTTGAACATTGCGTTTAGCCAACATCACCGACTGATTTGATTGCTCAATTTTTTGCTTAATTTCTTCCAACGATTTTATATTTTCAAATTCAAAAATGGTATCAACTTCAACACTTGCACTTGCATCGGTTTTTAGAAGGGCTAATAAATTGCTTTTATATTCACTCAACAAACTTTTTTGAGAAAGCAAATTAGATTTCTGTGCATTATAGTCTAATTTGGCTTGTAGCAATTCTACGTTAGAACCTGCACCAATTTCGAGCTTACGTTCATACAATTTAATTCTTTCTTCATTCACTTGCATTGTTGCGCGTATTCCTTTCATCAATTGTTCCTGCCTTACTGCTTGAAAATACAACAAGGTAAGTTGTTCAATTTGTTGTTCCAATTCCAACTTCATACTTAACTCACCTTGTTGCTCCAATAAATTTAATCGTTCTTTGGTTGCAAACATTTTCATGCCATCAAAAATGGTCCAAGTTAAAAAGGCGCCAGCATTCAAGTTTTGGGATCCAACACCACTTTGGTTTACATTTAATCCATTTGCAAACTCTTGTCGTGTTTTATTACTTGCCATA
>JBILPB010000196.1:0-4818 GCA_044374175.1 Bacteroidia bacterium
CAAGGAGTAAATCGTCAATCATCAATCAAAATCTTGGAGGTGATAACACCTGCAAGGAGTAAATCATCAATCGTCAATCGTCAATCAAAATCTTGGAGGTGATAACATCTGCAAGGAGTAAATCGTCAATCGTAAATCGTCAATCATCAATCGTAAATCGTCAATCGTAAATCGTCAATCAAAAATCAATGCACCTTTGGTTTAATGAGGTATTTCAAATGATAATCTACCAAGCCATCAATAGGTTTTTTTATGATGTTGCCTACTTCAATGCCTAATTTTTTTGCTTCGGCCTTTAAAATGTCTTCAAAATGAAAAGCAATAGAGCCAATAAAATGTACGGGTACACTCTTGTAGTTAGTGAAACAACAAACATGATTCACTAAAAAGTGGTTCATACCTGCAGCTACTGTGTTTTTTACATAACTATTGTCTTTGTATGTCGAGAAAATTTTCATGAACGAAGCTAGGTAAACATTAGCGTGTGGCTTCATATATACGTTTTCAAAAATCTCTTTTTTTGTTAATTTTAATTCATCATGTAGAAGAGAATTAATTTCGGCTGGTAACTTTTTGTATAAATAATCGGCCAGTAATGTCTTGCCAAAATAACTGCCGCTACCTTCATCTCCAAGAATATAGCCTAAAGCAGGCACTTCTTCAGTAACAATATCTCCATCAAAAAAACAAGAATTAGAACCCGTGCCCATAATACAGGTAATGCCTGGTGTTCCGCTGTAGGTGCTAAAAGCAGCACCCACTAAATCATGGTCAACATAAATGTTTGCTCTGGTGAACACTTGTTGTAAACCATGCTCCACAATTAATTTAAGCTCTTTGCTGCTGCATCCAGCGCTGTATAAAAATATCAACTCTACCTCATCAGCATATTTTGCTAATGCTACATTGTCTTTTATTGCATTACTGATAATGCTTTCGTTATGAAAAAAAGGATTAAAACCCATGGTGCTAAAAGATTCTGTTTCCTTGTTATCTTTAAGCAACATCCAGTCGCACTTGGTTGATCCGCTATCGGCTATTAAATACATGTGGTGTTTATTTTTTAATTTTTGAATAGATTAACAATAGTAATAAATTATTAAATTAATTTGAGTTAATGTGCGTTAAAGGATGAAATCTGTTGATAAAAAATTACTCTTTCTTCCTTCCAAAATCTCATTGAGTAAGTTTTTATTTACCGCGCTATCTTTACCTGCCACCATGGTTCTTATGCTAAAAACTCTTAAAGCATCATTCACACTTAAGGTGCCTTCAGCAGAATCTTTACGCCCATTAAAAGGGTAAACATCAGGACTGCGTTGGCACTGACTATTAATATTTACACGGCACACCTGATTCACCAAGGGGTCAATCAGTTGCGACATTTTATCTGCATCGGAGCCAAAAATACTTACTTGTTGTCCATAATTTGATTCCACCATATAATCAATGGGTTCTTCAATGTTATTAAAGGATAAGATTGGTACAACAGGTCCAAATTGCTCTTCATTGTAAACACGCATTTTTTTATTTACAGGATACAAAACAGCTGGATAAACAAAACTATGCTGTGTTAATCCTCCATCTTCATTGATTACTTTGGCACCATGTTGTTGGGCATCTTCAATTAACCCTTGTAAATATTGAGGTTTGTCAGTTTCAGGTAAAGGTGTAATCATTACCTCTTTGTCCCAAGGCATGCCACTTTTAAGTGTTTTTAGTTTTTCTAAATACAAGTTTAAAAATTGCTCTTTCACTTGTTCGTGCACAAAAATAATTTTAATGGCTGTGCATCTTTGTCCGTTATAACTTAATGACCCTAAAATACATTCTTCAACGGCCAAACTAATATCTGCATCAGCTAATACAATGGCAGGATTTTTTGCTTCGAGCCCCATAACAGAGCGCAAACGATTAGGTTTAGGATGTAATTTTTTAAGTGTGTTGGCAGTTTTACTAGAACCAATAAATGCAAAAACATCTACTTTTCCTGTTTCCATCATATTACCCACCGTGTCTTTTCCATGGCCATAAATAATATTGATCACACCTTTTGGAAAGCTTGCTTGAAATGCTTCTAACAAAGGAGAAAGCAATAAAATACCATATTTGGCGGGCTTTAAAATTACGGGATTTCCCATAATCAAAGCAGGGATGAGTGTGCAAAATGTTTCATTCAAAGGATAATTGTAAGGCCCCATACAAAGCACTACACCTAATGGACCTCTTCTGATTTGCGCATAAATATCTTGTTCCTTTTTTAAGCGCGAGGAATCTCTGTCTAAATCTTTTAAGGCTGCAATCGTATCAATAATATAATCAACTGTTCTGTCGAATTCTTTTTCCGAATCTTTTAATGATTTTCCAATTTCCCACATCAATAAATTAACTACTTCATGGCGTTTTTCTTTCATCATTTTTACAAACTGCAACATGTGTGAAATACGCTGCTTTACTGTCATGGTGGGCCATTCGCCTTTTCCAAGATTATAAGCGTTTCTTGCGCTTTCTAGTACTTCTAATGAAGCTTCAGCATTTAATAACGGAAAAGAACCTAAACGTTGAGGTGTTAATTCCTTTTCATTTTGAATATAAATGGGAGAGTAAACATCTTGAAAGGCACCTTTCCAAATGCGCATTTCACCATTTACTAGGTAGGAGCTTTGTTCTATGGGTTGTTTAATTTGAAAACTTTCTGGTATTTCATTCCATGTTGGGAAAACAACTTGGCTATTTGGATTTTTATTTTTCATGCCACAAATATAAGTGTATAAATGACACTAAGCAAATTTTATTCAAAAAATAAGTAAATCAATTTATTAGAATGCATTTACTTATTGTGCAGCATGATTTTATAAATACGATAAATTGAAAATGAAAAAATAATATTTGCTCAACTTAATTGCTTTGAATATTTCAATTGAGCTTATCAGCACTCTTATCCAAAATAACACGTTGTATTGGATAAGCCAAATGAACCTGGTGCTTTTCTATTATTTCTAGAATGCTGTAATTTATTTGCTCACGCATTGCCATATAAGCAGTCCAATCAGCGGTATTGGCAAAATAAATAATCCTTATCACTAAGGCATTGCTATTTAATTCATATAAAAAAACCGACACTTCATCAAAACGCATAGGATCATTTTCAATCATCGTTTTTATGTCTTTTATCAAAGTCTTTGTGTTAGCTCCAGGCGTGTTGTATTGCAAATGAAGATCAAACTTTATTCTTCTAATTTCTCTATTGGTAAGGTTATCTAATTCAGTATCGACCAACTTTTTATTGGGCACAGTTACAAAAGTTTTTTCTAGTGTTCTGATTCTTGTACTTCTGAAACCGATTTTTTCCACATTGCCTTCTACCTCTCCAACTTTAATAAGGTCTCCAATCACAAAAGGTTTGTCTAAAAAGATAGTAAATGAACCTAATAAATTTTCTAAAGATTCTTTTGCAGCGAGTGCTATGGCTAAGCCTCCTATGCCTAATCCGGCAATTAGAGAAGTAATATCCAAGTTATATACAGCACCTAAAATGGTGAAAAGTGAAAAAATCATCACCAATATTTTTATACTTTCTTTTACAAATGGGATAATTTGATCATCAGTTCTAGATTCAGTTTTTAGCGCTTTATGCATAAAAATGATTCCACCAAAATCAATGATTCTTAAAATAATCCATGTAAATGAAACCACAATAAAGGTTTGCATTACACGCATTAAAAACATACGCAAGCCCCACTTTTCGATAGGACCTATATTCCAATGAATTGGAAAATTTAACTGAGAAAAAGCAAAATAAATGGTAACTAAAGCAATGAAGAAACTAAAAGGTTTGCGTAATAATTCTAAAAATTTCTTAAAGCCAACGTCTTCACTTGCGTAGTTATTAAATAGTTTATAAGCCAACCATGAAAGGCCTTTTGAAATTAATTGACGGAATAGAATACCTACAAGGAGTATTCCCAAGCACCAAACATAATTGCCTACTGGATTGCCCCAAAAAACTCTTTGCATGATAGCACTTTCTTCCATTTCTTATATTTAAACCAATTGTTGTAATGCTATTTCAAATGCTGTTTGAGCAATTTTTGTTTTACTATCATTTTTCTGATGAACCTTAACCAAGGCGTTTTTAATGATGATTGATGCATCTTCAAAAATGGCTTTATCTTCTACTATTGCATTGGGTTGCATCAAATACGCAAAAACCCTAGCCATGCCACAATTAGCAATAAAATCGGGCAATAAACTTATTTGATTATCGGTATACTCACCAATGGGTCCAAAGAAAATTTCCTTATCAGCAAACGGCACATTAGCGCCACACGAAATAACTTCTAAACCACCTTTTACCATGGCATCAACCTGCGCTTGTGTTACTAAACGTGACGCTGCTGCAGGTACAAATATTTGAGCTCCTGATTGCCATATTTTTTCGTTTATTTCGGCAAAAGGAATTAAATTATCGGCTATTAATTGGTTGCCTTTTTTTGCAGCAAATAAGTGTTTTATTTCATCAAAAGTAAATCCACTCTCACTTAATAAACCTCCATCTCTATCGATTATACCGGTAATTTTTGCACCCATCGATGATAAGTAATAAGCGGCAGCTGCCCCAACATTTCCCCATCCTTGAATTACTGTTTTTTTACCGGAAATTTGTCCTCCAAATAAATCATAGTAATGTTTAATTGCTTGAGCAACTCCCCAGCCCGTAATCATGTCGGCCACTAAATATCCTTTTGTTACATCGGGTGAGTAATTTGCATCAGTAATTATTTTTGAAACGCCATTTTTTAAGTTATTAATTTGTTG
>JBILPB010000197.1:0-4817 GCA_044374175.1 Bacteroidia bacterium
ATGATGCTTCATTTGCCAATGACTAAAGCTATATTCCTCATATGGTTTTGCAGCCAGACTCAAAGTAGTATTTACATACACACTATCATTGTATGGAAAATTAGTTACATTTAAGAAATTAAATTCCACTTCTCCACTATTTTCTGGCTCTACTAAAACTGTTAAATTAATTTTTTCAATAGGTTCAAATATGGCAATAATAGTATCTGTAAAATTCATATCAAAAGTAACATCAGGTACATCCTTGTTAGGCGTTAAAGCATGATGTCGTGTGGTGTATTTAATAAACTTATAGCCAAAATTAGGTGCAGCAGATAAACTATAAGCATCATTCATGCTTTGTGTTGTAGTTCTTGGATTAGGACTCACAACTATTCCATTTGCTGTTAAAATACCTCCTTCAACAGGCAAAACACCAAGTGTCAATTGGTAAATTGGAATTAATTCAAAAACGGCAATCACAGTATCTGTGGCTGTAAGATTAAAAAACACATCAATGGCACTATCGTTAGGCGCCAAAATGTGATTGTTAATCAGATAATGCACAAAATAATAGGTTGGCGCAGGAACTGCACTTAAATTTATTGGTGTATTATCCGGATAAGTATTTGTAATTGGCAACGCTGGTGGCGTACTTCCATTAATAGAAACGGTACCTCCAATATTGGGCTGCGCAATAACAGTCAACTGATGAACAATATCCGGCACAAAATGCGCAATAATGGTATCAGTTCCTGTAATTGGATAATTGATCAAAGTCAACAAAGTATCATTCCCTAAATTAGCATTTTTAATTTCCCAATAGGCAAAGTTAAAACCAGGCTCAGGAATCGCAGTTAAGGATGCAGAAACATTTCCAAAATAAGTATTGGTATTGGGATATGTTTGCATTAAAGTATTATCCCATTGCACTTTTCCAGACAAGGCTGGAGCAACATCAACCATTATTCCATAAGGTCCAACAACACCATAGCAATCAATGATACCTTGGGTAATTACAGAGCATCTTCCTGTAATTTGATCCTTCATCAACTGAACATTATTTTGCCATGTATTAATATTTCCTCCCCAACGCGCAATTTGACCTGGCATTTCGGGGGCTATATTAGCAATCATACTATCTAAAAAGGCCAAGGCATAATTACAACTAAAATATGATTGTGTAAGTTGTGAATATTTATTTACAAACATCGATTTAAACCCAGGATTATCCATTAATGAATTAAAAATATCAAAATGCCCCATATTCGGTCCTGTGTTGATAAAATTAGGATTTTGAGCTAAATCGCATGGATCAGCATTAAAGGTTGTAGTAGGCCAACCAGAATAATTTTGTCCTAAATTAAACGTATTGTCCATATCCCAATTTACGTACTTCCATTTTACATTTGGTGTGCCGTTACCTCGCCACCACATACTATTCCAATTCACCCAATCAGAATTCACCGACCAGGTATTAATAATCATATAATCGATTACACTCATTACGTCAATTCTTGTAGCAGCCTGATCATAATTAGCTTGCACAGCCATGCTAGTGGAAGTAATATAATTATACAAATTGTTCCAATCAGCAGCACTTCCATAACGCACTGTTAAACCTCCCCAATAACTTAACCAATCTAAATCTTCTTCTTTCTGTCCATAGTAATACTCAGTATAATCAGGATCCATATGCTTTTCTCTTAATTCATACACACCCCAATATTGACCATTGATGTAAACTACACAATTCTCACTAGCTCTAGAATCAAGCGCTAATCCTGCGCGATCACTCAAAGATTGAATATAGGCATCACGAATGTGACAGCTATTTCCACCAAATCCTGTATAATTATCACTTGCTGCAGCTTTAATAATTAAACGCTGAAATTTTTGTCTTGTTTTAGTATGAAATATTTGATAATCAAATTCATTCTCGTATCCGTATTCATCTCTTACTACGTAATCAATGCCTTTTTGTGCATAAGCCCAGGAGTCATTACCATGCTTGTCTGATTCTCCATAACCTTCAAATTGAAATGCTCCAGTTTTATCAAAATACTCAAAGCTAGATGGTAAACGCATTCCCCAACTTGCAAATAATGTTGCATAATCCCCACCCAATGAAACAACTGGTAAGGTATGTGTTATATTTAAAAAATAAGTATTCGATTCAATAAAACTAGGCAACAAGCTTGGATTAGAACTAAAGCAGCGAGCTCTAAAAAGTGTAGTTTGGACTACAGAAATTGGAGCAGTGTAAGCTGTAGATGTTGGAGTAGGATCCGTACCATCGGTTGTATATCTTATTGTACAAGTAGGATCAGTTGTAACCATCGCCAATGTTTGTGTACCAGTATAAAACCCTGGATTTAAACTATAGCTAGGCTTTTGAGCATAGGCTGCAAAAGCACCAGTGTTTGCTGCACTTGGAGTAGGGTTGCTAAAAACACTCCAAGTAGCTGCACCATTAGCAGTTCTTCCTGTTGAGTGATTTAATAAATTGGGTCTTATGGTAATGGAATCGATAATTGTTCCTGTTGGGTCAGCAAAAACAACTTCTTCACTTGCTGTTTGAGTCATTTTATAACTAGTATGACTAAACCCACCTCCAACAACATTTCTTCCAGATGCAAAAAATATTCTAAAAGCTCCTGGATTCAATACACCAGAAGGAATAGGCCATTTCGTGGGATTATTTTTGCTATCACTCAAATAATAACCTGTAAGATCAACAGGCGCAGCGCCAGCATTGTATAATTCAACCCAATCCTCAAATTCGCCAAAATTATCAGCAATTATATTTTGATTTGCACAAGAAAATTCATTGATTACTACTTGTGCTTTTATTGTATTAACTGCGCTAAATGCAGCTAATATCACAGTAGTTATAATATACCTAAACATAATGGTAGAGTTCATTAAAAAAAACTTTTTACGAAATTAACGATAAAATACTGCAAATCCCAAATTAAATTTCAATTGATTTTCAACAAATTAACATTTTTTTAATGTAACTACGCTCGCTAGTTAGCTTACGTTAGCAAAGTGAAAATAAAAAAAATAAATTAAACTCTAAAGTCGTTGGACTATGCAGCCACTCCAACATGTTTAAGATGCACAACGTGCGACTTAATAGCTGCAAAAACAGTTGGAAACTCCATATAATTTACATTAAACTGCTGGCAGGTTTCTTTAACCAATTTGCTAATCTCAGGATAATGAACGTGGCTTATCTTCGGAAACAAATGGTGCTCAACCTGAAAATTCAAACCTCCTACAAACCAAGAAACAACCTTATTTTTTGTTGCAAAATTAGCAGTGGTATTTAACTGATGGATAGCCCATTCTGTTTCTATTTTAAGTGATTTCGAACCATCTATCCCAACAGGAAATATTGCACCTTCAACAATATGCGCTAATTGAAAAACTATACTAATAATTAACCCAGTAACAACCAATACAACACTATAGCCCAAAATAGTTTCTAGTAATCCAACCCTATATATGGGAACAACCACAAAAACCATAATATACATTACTTTACTCACCCAAAAAATAACATGATCTTTAGCAGACATTTTCTTAATTTTCAACTCGCCAATCTTGCCACTAAAATACTTTTTAAAGTCCAACCAAAATATCCAAAAAAAGTATGTGAGCGCATACAATAAAAATGAATAAACATGTTGAAAACGATGATACCACTTTTTTGGCTGGTCTACACTAACTCTAATAAATGGTTTAATATCAATGTCATCATCCATACCTTCAATATTGGTAAAAGTGTGGTGATTCTGATTGTGTTTCACTTTCCACATAAACGAACTTCCTCCCATCATTTCCAAAGAGTGAGACATCATATCATTCACCCAAGGTTTAGTACTAAAACTACCATGAGCGCCATCGTGCATAATATTAAATCCAATGGCCGCAAAATTTACACCCATCAAGGCACATAAAAACAAACTCAAAAAGGTACTTTCAGGTGTAAAAAACACCAAAGTAATATATAAAAATAGCAAGGTAGATACCAACAATATAGCCTTAGTATATAAGCGGTAATTGCCCGATTGCTTAATTTTATTGTTTACAAAATAAGCATCGATTCGTTGTTTTAATGCCTCAAAAAAATAGCTGTCTTTATTATTAAAAGTTGCTTTAGAAACTGCAGTCATTATTGATTTAATTATATTTGAAACGCAAAAGTAATTCTTAAATTTATCAATTCAAACTATCTGAGTAAAATGCCTTTTTCATGTGATAAGGTTTAAGTTTTTTTAGCTAAAAACGCAAACAATCAACCCACAAGCAAAAGTTCAAACAACTAAAAATAAGATAAGTAGAACAAATATTTTTTCATAAAGTTCTTCCCAAATCAAAAATCTTGCGCAAAGCTTAAGCCTAAAAAACATAAATTAAAAAGTAGAAACACATTACTGCGTGTATAATTAAAGTCACTCCTTGCAAAGTAAAAATAATTGTAAAAATTTGGGCGTTACCCCACTAGTTAGTGGGGTCGCACTGTCCGCGCTACAAGGTAGCTCGCTCCCATTGCTAACGCGTGTATATCAGAATTTAATCATGCTTCAATATAATTGATGATACTAATATTAAATCCACAAATCGCTGTAATACAATATTCGGCTTAATTTGCCTTGAGGCATTTTAATTCACACAATCGCAAAAAGTACTAATGACACAATTTCCTCAGTATGAAAACACAAATGAAGTTTCTTTTAATTTATTTCCAAATCCAGGAAAAGATGAACTTTATATTAATTTTGAAGACAGTAACGATTGGTGAGAAGCAGGAATGCATAACTCGTCCTTTT
>JBILPB010000065.1:0-17209 GCA_044374175.1 Bacteroidia bacterium
TGCATCAGTATTGTTCAATGTATCGCTTTGTGCAAAGGCATAATTATTTACCAATCCAAAGGCAATTGAAAATAAAAATGGGATAAAAAATATACCTTTCATTTATAAACTCTTTTTAGCTATTCAGCTTTTGTGCAAAAATAGTAGAATTTACCAAAATCGAGAATAATTTTTGATAAGCTAAGGTAAATAATACCTTTAACAGGTCTTTTTAGATGTTAAATAAACTGTTAATACAATAAAAACACAGGATATATAATCAAATAAGTAATGACTTCTTGGGTTTGCTTATCTAAACTGTTTAAGGCAAAGTTTTTTTACCAATTATTGAACCACTAATTTTTTTGTATAGGTTTGATTATTTTGAATAACCGAAACAAAATAAACACCTTTTTCTAAATCAGATGTGCTGATATTTAAATTACGCAATTGTGCATCAACATTATTATTTTGGTAGACCAATTGACCAAAAGCATTAGTAATTACAATACTCGTTTGACTTGATACAGTATTGTTTAATTGAATACTCACCTGATCTTGCGCGGGATTTGGCATTAAATTAAAGTTGTTTTTACTGTTTATTGATTTTATACCAGCTGGTCCGGTAGCTTTTACCCAAACTGCTTTGCCCACCGTTGGCGCTCCACCAAAAGGGTCAGTAGTAATAACATTTTCAATATGGAGCAAAGGAAATTTGTAAATACCATCGTACCACTCGTAAATAGTTTGTGTTTGAGTTAAACTAAAAATAAGTACAGTAAGGTTAGTAACAATATCCAACTTCACTCTCAATACATTGTTAAAGGCGCCTTGAGGCAGTAATAAATTGCCCGAACCATCTGCAATAGTTGTAATGGTACCTGTAGCATCTACATTATTGCCCTGAAAGGTAGTTGTAAATGCAAAATTATCAGTTGAGGTATTTCCAAAAGAAAAAGGGAAAGTTACCATTGTCATTGGATTGCTGTAGGCAACTACAGTAACATTGGCACTGTCTGAAAAGCCAAGCATTTCATACTGAGAAGGTGTATTTTTGAAGAACGACTATCCTTGCAAAGTATCTCCAATAGCAACGGTTTGCCCTGTTACAGTAGGCGTTGTAATAATTGGGTCAACATATAAATCTGTTTGCAAAACAGTATCTACATTTAAATCTTCAAAGTTCCATTCTTAAGCAGTGCCAGCAACTATGCCTAAGGTATCGGTATTAAAATATTGGATAACATCGCCAGGTGAAGGGAAATGAAAGGAGTTTAAAGTTTGGCTTTTTGCTGTATTTGCAAGTGCAACAAGTGCAATGAATAAGTAGATTTTTTTTATTTTTTTGGTTTAAAAGGTGAGTGATTTTAACAATTAAATTATCTAATTCTGTCGGCACTTTTTACCAACTCTTCATCTTTTCTGATGCCTTTAATAGCTAAAAAGTTGAAAATAAGTGATAGTATAGGCAAAATCAAAACAATCCCGAAATTTGTTGAGTATTCCGAACCAAGTGTATTGTATGAACTAGACTTTGCATTGTCAAAACTAAAAAACATCAACACAATAAAACTAGAAATTAACACTAAGTTAAAAGCTGCCAATTTTAATTGATTTTTACGGTTTTTGAAACTGAAAATAATAAACATTGAAAATATCATAACAATAATGTTTACAGCCATAAGCGAATAATTATTTAATAGTATTTCCTCACCCGCAGAAGTTAATTTATAAAAACCAAATAGATTTAAACTAAAACTTAATTCGGGATTTCTAAAAATTACTAAATCATCTGCAAATAATAAACTCTGACAAATTACTATAAGCAATAAATAAATAGATTGAATTCTTTGAATCATTTTGATGTAAAATTATCCCTCAAAAGTAATCAAGTTTTTTTAATTAGTTATATCCTGTTTTTTTGAGCAAATTCTTTGGCAAAATAGGTCAATATAATTTTTGCACCCGCTCTTTTTATAGAAGTTAAACTTTCAAACATGGCTTTGTCGCCATCTAACCAACCGTTTTGCGCGGCTGCTTTTATCATAGCATATTCGCCACTTACATTGTACGCGGCAATGGGTAAATCAAAATTATTGCTCAAGGTTTTTATCACATCTAAATAAGGCAAAGCGGGCTTTACCATTAAAAAATCTGCTCCTTCTTCAAAGTCTAATTGCGCTTCAATGATGGCCTCTCTGTGATTGGCTGGATTCATTTGATACGTTTTTTTATCGCCAAATTTAGGCGCAGAATCTAAGGCATCGCGAAAAGGACCATAAAAGGCACTGGCATATTTAGCACTGTAAGCCATAATAGAAACTTTGGTAAAGCCTTCGTTATCTAATTCCTGCCTTATGTAACCAATGCGTCCGTCCATCATGTCGCTTGGCCCAACAATATCTGCTCCTGCTTGCGCCTGTGCCACTGCCATTCTACCCAAAACTTCTAGTGTTTCGTCATTTAAAATTTCTCCATTTTCAACAATCCCATCGTGCCCATCGCTGCTATAAGGGTCCATGGCTACATCGGTCATAATGCAACTTTCAGGAAAGTACTTTTTTATATCGCGCAAAGCTTTTAAATACAACCCATCCTGATTATAACTTTCGGTGGCATATTTATCTTTTAAGCTTTCGCTGATGTTAGGAAATAAGGCAAAACTATGGATCCCTAAATTCATACAGGCTTCAATTTCTTTCAAAATTAAATCGCTGCTAAAGCGGTGAATACCTGGCATCGACTTTACTTCACTGCTCATATTTTTCCCTTCTATTAAAAATAAAGGGAAAATTAAATCGCTATTCAACACCTGCGTTTCCTGCACCATGGCGCGTATGGCTGCACTTTTTCTATTTCTTCGGGGGCGATGGGTAATCATATAATATTGTATTTAATTAACGGCTATTTTATAAACTGCTTGTAAAATTCCTAAGTCATCAAAGCTATTGGGTAAAGTGCATTTTCTTACACCATGTTTGCGCAACTCTGCTTCTGTGGCTCCTCCCATGGCAATTATTTTATGATGGGTTTCAATTTTATTTTCCTTAAAAAAGGCATTTACATTGCTTGGACTTGTAAAAATTAATATAGCTGCTTCAGGTAGCTTTGTATCACTGTGCTCAATGGTTTCATACACATTGATGTCGAATGTTTGATCCTTTTTTACAAACTGACTTTGCACACTTCTTAAACTTCCTTTAGCTACTGGAAACAAAACAGTGGCGCTTCCTGCTCTAGCTGCAAATTGTTTTCCTATGGTCTTAGTATCTGTCGATTGGCCAATAAACTCTGCTCGTTTGCCAAATTTGCGAATGGCATCAGCAGTAGATTTTCCAATAGCGCCATACTTTTGATTGATAAGTAAAGGACTTTGTTTGAAAAAATTTTCAACGGCATGTTTGCTACTAAAAAATACCCAATCGGTTTGCGGTATATTTTTCATAGCAATGGTGTTGAAAGTAATTAAGGAAATACCATTTACTTGAAAACCCTGAGCAGTAAGGCTTGAACTAAACAAGTGATGCGCTTGTAAATTTCTTGTAATAAATATTTTGGATGGTTTTATGGCATTCAAATGAGCCACAATTTCTTGCGCAAATTCTGCTGTATCTTGCTTTTCGTAATAAGTGTAAATAGGTGCTTTGTTAGCATCTGGCGCTTTACTAACCCAAACTTTATAAATAGGATTTTCCTCTTCATCAAAGCCTTTTTCGCAATAAACACCAAGCGGCAATTGACAACCGCCATCAAACAGGTTCAGTACTTTTCTTTCAATATTTATTTTTGCCGCTACTTCTTTTTGATGAATGATCTGCAAGGCTTCAATTAGCTCCACATCATCTTCTCTTGTTTGCAAGGCCAATACGCCTTGCGCGGGTGCCGGAACAAATATTTTAGGATCAAGTTTCTCTACAATAAATTCATCCAAGTTAATTTGCAAACGCTCTACACCAGCGGCTGCAAGCATAATGGCATCGTACTGTCCATCTCTTAATTTTTGAATTCTGGTAGGCACATTCCCACGCAAATCACTAATGCTGAGGTCATTTCTATAGGCAAACAACTGTGTTTTTCTGCGAGCCGATGAAGTGCCCACATTGGCATTTTTTTTCAAGTTCCATGGTTGTTTTTCATCCACAGCATTTTTATGGATCAATAATATTTCTGATGGATCTTCACGCTCAGAAACTGCCGCAATGCATAATTTTTGTGGTGAAGTAGTAGGTAAATCTTTGTGAGAATGTACTGCTAAGTCAATCGTTTTATCTAAAAGTGCCTCTTCTAGTTCTTTGGTAAAAAAGCCTTTCCCTTCTAGTTTGTCAAATGATAAATGTTGTATTTTATCGCCTTGCGTTTTTATGATCGTGATGCTGCAATCGAAACCAGCTTGTGTGAGTCTTTCTTTAACATGATTGGCTTGCCATAAAGCTAAATCGCTTCCACGAGAACCTATAATAATTTTTTTGTTGAACACCTTATTAGATTTTAAAGCGCAAATGTAATGCTAATCGTATAAATTAGTTAAGCATAATTTCTTTGGCCAATTTCATGGGCACACTAATATATTTTTTTTCTACAAAACTAAGTACCTTGTTTAACACAGCTTTGGCTTCATCATCAAGACCTTCAATATCTTTTGCAAAAACAGTTTGCAACGCATTTTCAGTAATTTCTTTTACTCTTTCGGGCACATGTTTCATTGCCAATTCTACTTGACGCTCTTTATAAATGAGTTTAAACTCAGCTGTTTTTTTTTCAATAATTTGATGGCACAAATGCAACTCTTTTTTACGCTCAGCCAAATTTTTATTAGCTACATTTTGCAAAAATTGGATGTCGATAAACTTAACATTGAAGTTAGTTTTTACTTCAGGTGCAATATCATTTGGCACAGATAAATCGATAATTACTTTCTGATTTTTTTCGTTGCCGATTAAGTTTTGATAAATTTCAGCAGTTACAATATTTTCTGTGGCACCGGTACATGATATAAGTACATCAAAACCTTCGTTATAATTGGCTAATTCAGTTAAAGGGTAAGCTTTGCCATTTAATTCAGATGCCAATTTTTGAGCGTTGCTTAATGTGCGATTGAAAACTGCAAATGTACCAAAGGCATGTTTTTTTAAGAACTTTGCCATCAAGGTATTTGTTTGCCCGGCACCAACAATAATAAAGCGAGCGCTTGGTTTGATGGAGCTTTCAATTAAATTGCGATAAGCTAAAGAAACAATTGAAACGGGTTTGTTGGCTACTTGTGTATTGGTGTAAACTTGTTTTGCAGTTACAATAGCTTGCTTGATAGCTAGTCGTGTTACTTCTCCGGTTAGTTTAAGCGCGTGACATTTATCGTAAGCATTTCTTACTTGAGTAATAATTTCTCGTTCACCAACTACCAAAGAATCAATGGAAGAAGCTACTTCAAATAAATGTTTAATGGCTTTATCTTGATGAAAAACAAGTGCTTTTTCTACTGCAAAATTAATTTCTTCCTTTGTAAAATTTGGATTAAAACAAGCAAAGAAATGGGTTAAATAGTTTTGATTAATTTCGTGATTTGTGGTAATTAAAAACTCTACACGGTTGCAGGTTGAAAGAAATAAAAACTCTTGTAAGCTACATTGTTCCTTAATTTTTTCGAAGCGTGTTGCATAATGCGCATCATCTACATGAAACAGACCTATTTGTTCGATAGGAATGTTGTTGTGTGTAAATGCTATACAGTAGAGCTTGTTCAAGGTTTTTTTCTTTTGCTCTGCGAATTTCATATTCGTGGGGTGGCTTTATGTCATAGAATTGTCATAAGCCTGTTTAAATGGAATATAATTCGTTTGAAAGCCTTGCTGTATTTGTCTTGTGTGTAAAATATGATATTAATCATACTTTTAATTAAGAATGATTTTAAGTAAGCTATTTTCATTTCTCAGCCTTAATTTGGAATTATTTTAAGGCCTAAACTTGTTGGATATTAAAAAGTTACTACTTTTACTATAAAAACACATCGCCCATGAAAAATATTTTTACTATCTGTATTGTTTTGTTATCAATTTTAACTAGAGCGCAAACCAATTATGCAGTATATCAAATTCCTTACAATCCTGATCCATTTATGGCTGGCACATTAGTGCCAGGAACCAATGTTGATGATGGACACTCTTCAGTAATTCCAATTGGGTTTAGTTTCTTTTATTATGGTGCTTATTTTGATTCTTTAGTTGTAAGCACAAATGGCTACCTCACCTTTGATACTAGCTACGCTGCGGTTTATTCTCCTTGGGCTACCATTGCAATTCCTTCTCCTTCTGCTCCATTCAATGCTATTATGGCGCCATGGCAAGATATTCATCCAGGTTTAGGTGGAGAAATTAGATATGCAGTAAATGGAACTGCACCTTTTAGAAGATTTGTGGTTTCTTATTATAATATTCCAATGTTTTCATGCACTTCATTGTTGTTTTCGCAACAAATAATTTTGTATGAAACCACCAATATTATTGAAACACATATTATGAATAGACCCTTGTGTGCGACATGGAATTCAGGAAATGCTATACATGGAATTCAAAATCAAACGGGGACTTCTGCGACAGTTGTTGCCGGAAGAAATAATACACCTTGGACAGTAACAAATGAGGGCATTCGATTTGACCCTGGTATGGGAACTTTCATCAATAACTTGGTAACTGGTAAAGTATTTCAAGATTTAAATGGAAATTGTATTCCTGATACAAATGAACTTGGAATTGCCAACAGACCTGTTATTGCTAATGGCGGAGATTTTTATACCTATACTGATGCAAATGGTAATTATGCTTTGCACGTAGATACTGGCACATATAGTATTGCCGAAATTCCTCCTTTATATTATACTGTTTCTTGCCCATCAACAGGGGTGTATACGCTAAATTTTCCTGCACAATTTGATACTATTGCCAATAATAATTTTAGCGATTCTATTCTTTTTTATTGCTCTGATTTAATGGTTGATATTGGAACTACCAACATGTCGCGCTGCATGACCGAGTGGGTGGGAATTAATTATTGCAACATTGGTACAGTTGCTGATACTGCCGTGGTAATAAATTTTACCTTAAATGATTCCATCCAAATTTTAAATCTACCTGCTAACATCACTAATTTAGGGAACAATAACTATCAAGTTTTAGTTGGGAATGTTAATCCCGGACAATGCGGAAATATTCCTTTTCAGGTGCAAATTGGATGCGATAGTGTTGGTACTGTTTATTGTATGCAAGCCAATATTACAGGTGCGATTACTTATGATTGCGACACTGCGAACAATGCTTCCACTGATTGTCATGGATTGATAGGCTCATTTGACCCGAATGATTTACAGGTAGCTGCACAAAATTTTAACCAGGAAGGTTTTGTGATGGCCGATGATATTGATGACAATGACGAACTGACCTATTTAATTCGCTTTCAAAACACAGGAAACGATACTGCATATAATGTTAAAATCAAGGATATGATTCCAACAGAATTAAACCCTGCTACCATTGTTCCTGGAGCTGCTAGTCATAATTACAATTGGTTAATATTGAATGGTGAATTAATTATCGATTTCTTAATGATTAACTTACCTGATAGTTTTACCAATGAGCCCAATAGTCACGGTTTTGTTAAGTTCAAGATACAACAAAATGCAGGTAATATGCCAGGAACAGTGATAACGAATCAAGCAGGTATTTATTTTGATGCTAATCCTCCAATTATTACTAACCAAACATTTAATACCATACCGCTTGCTACCGGAATTTCAACACAAGCTCTTGATGTTATGTTTATGCCAAATCCTGTGAAGGATCAATTGCAACTGGTTTTACCATTTGATAAGATTGGTAATACTTCTATTCAAATATTTGATGTGGTGGGCAAAAACATTCAAACTCAAAGTATCAATAATAAAGTGGAAAGCATTGATTGCAGTGCATTAAGCAAAGGCATTTATATGGCACGCATCATACATAATGGAGCTTCTTATACCCAGTTTAAGTTTGTAAAGGAATAAGTCATGCAGGTGATAACACCTGCATGGAGAAAATTACATGAAATGTAATTTGATGCTTAAAATATTTTTGTAATTATATCAACTTTAGAAACTTTATGATGTGTTGCAATATCTGCTAATATTGCAGCCAATGTTCCTACCTTCAGAGGATTGTGATTAGGAATAGTGATGTGGTGTTCGACAAGCAGATGGGAGGAGAGTCGGATATGGCTTCCTGTTTGTCGTGTGATTTCATATCCTAAAACTTTTAAAGATTTGATTAATTCTTGTGCTGAAACATTATGAAGGTTTTTCATACTAGGCAGCAATTATTTCATCTTTTACGTAGTGCAATCGAATTAATTTTTTTTCAGTATCGCTGAAGTGGCAATGAACAGCATCAATTATATTGGTTTTCAAACTTTCGTATGTTTCAGATTCGGTATAAATACTATGTCCAATTGCTTTTGCGGTAAAACCACCTTCAATGGAATCTTCAACTAAAAAAATAATTTCTTGCATAAATTTATTTTGAAATGTAAAAGTAAAACAAAAATAATAAAACTTGGAGCGGAATTAAATTTTAATTTTTGTTTCCACATCAACCCAAATAATTTAATCAATTTTGATAAATCCACTTTATTAATTATCCAGATCGTTTTTAAGTAATAGGGGTATCAATTTGGATTGAATGTTCGCTGATAATATTAATCAAAAATCGCAATAGGCAAGTGACTTTTAAGCAATGGAACAAACCATTTAATTACCTAGCAACTATAAATTTTTGTTTAAAAAATAATCATTTGTATTTCAAATTTTATATATTTAGAAAACTATGAATGATTACAATTTAGTCAATACCCAAAAAGAGCAAGCTTTAGAATTGCTCCAACAATATTACGGATATCAATCTTTTAGAAGCATACAATATGATGTGATTGAAGCCAATTTGCGTAATGATGATGTGTTGGTGTTGACGCCAACTGGCGGTGGAAAATCTATATGTTTTCAAATACCTGCTTTGATGCGCGATGGCGTATGTTTGGTGGTTTCACCGCTTATTGCTTTGATGAAAGACCAGGTGGACGGTTTGATTGGCAATGGTATTTCGGCTGCTTATTTAAACAGCAGTCAAAGTGCCGAAGAAGAAAACCGTGTGATGATTGAAGCGGCCAATGGCAATATAAAATTACTATATATCGCTCCTGAGCGCTTATTGGGCATGCTGCATACTTTTTTAAGTTTGGTAAAAGTAAGTATGATTGCCATTGATGAAGCACATTGTATTTCGCAATGGGGCCACGATTTTAGACCAGAATACACCAAGCTGGGTTTATTGCGCGATCGTTTTCCTGAAGTTCCTGTAATTGCACTAACAGCTACAGCAGATAAAACTACGCAGCGAGATATCATCAAACAATTAAAATTAAAATCAGAAAATGTATTTGTTTCTTCCTTTGACAGGGCCAACTTAAATTTAAAAGTAAAACGTGGTCTTGGCGAAAAAAATAAACTAAAAGAAATTGTACAATTTATCAAATTAAAAAAAGAACAATCGGGCATCATCTATTGCTTAAGTAGAAAAGGCACCGAAAAAATGGTGGCCGATTTAAGTATGCATGGCATCACAGCTACCAGCTATCACGCTTATGTCACGCGCAGGATGCGCGCGCCAGTATACGCGCCAGTGTTGGAGCAGAGAATGCTCGCGCCAGTATTGGAAGATGGCGGATCGAGCCCGCCATGACGGCAAATGCGGGCTAATGACTTTACAAAAACCTCTTATATTTTTGTGATATCTTCAGTAATTAAACTAAGCATAGCATCTTTTGTAGTAGCTGTAATTTTATCTCCTTTTTTAAGTTTGTGTGCTTGCATGATGATGCCATTTTTATTTTGTAAGATGGCGTAGCCGCGGGCTAAAACGTTTGATGGATCGAGCAATTTAATGGTTAAGCTTTTTTGATTGAGCGCGTTGTGTTTATCTTTAAAGAAAATGACTGTTGCATTTTTTAAAGCCACAGCAGTTCTTTCAATATTGTTTTTTGAGGATTGAATAATGCCATCAGCTACATACACTAATCTTGCTTTTAAACGCTCAATTTGTTGTTCAAAAATAGTGTTTTGTTCT
This sequence comes from Bacteroidia bacterium, assembly GCA_044374175.1. Taxonomy (GTDB): domain Bacteria; phylum Bacteroidota; class Bacteroidia; order UBA4408; family UBA4408; genus CAIKXD01. The sequence goes on from JBILPB010000065.1 coordinate 10,125, forward strand.
ATAATAAATGAAGCTGCTTTGGTTGGTGTTTTTAAAGAGGAGAAACACATTAAATCGGCAATGCTCACATTGCGTTCATGACCAATACCAGCAATGATAGGAATAGGGAAAGTGGCAATTTTCAATCCTAAATCATACGTATCGAAAGCGCTAAAATCTAACTGAGAACCGCCACCTCTTACAATGGCAATCAAATCATATTGCTTACCCATGTTTAGTATTAAATCCAGTTGACCTAAAATGGCTTTATCTGCATCTTTGCCTTGTATTTGCGTAAGATAACTGTCTACTTCAAAATGATAACCGAATGCATTGTTGTGGAGTTCGTGTTTAAAATCGCGCTCACCATCAGAGCCTGGCGCAGTAATTAAAGCTATTTTTTGCACCACCATGGGTAGTGTATGTTTTGCATTATAAGTTACATACTCACCATTGACGAATGAAATGGTGCTTGGATTTTTTTGAACGAGTTGCATTAAGGTGGCTTGTCTTTGTAATTCAATAGCACCCAAAGTAAAACCTGAATCAAGTTCTAACACTTGTAATCGAAGGCCATATTGTGCATTAAAACCTACTTGCACACGCATCAACAAACTAATATTTTTATCGAAGGAGATGCCTGTAGCTTTCGAAAATTCTTTAATGATGTGATATTGTTGCCGCCAAATAACAGCATCCATTTTTGCAATAGTGGTATTTCCGTCTTTCTCCACTAAAGTTAGAAAGCAATATTGCCTGTCGAAATAATTTTTAATATCGCTTGTTTCGGCCTTTACCCAGAAGGTATTAGGGCCAAACTTGCTGTATAAAGTTTGATCAATTAGCGCAGCTAAATCAGATAGCCTTAAATGTTGTTCAAAAAGATTCATTTATTCTACACCAATATTCATTAAGGCATCGCCTTCATTTACGATAGGTTGATTGTTGATTCCAATTAAAAAACCATCGCTGGGTGTAAACAAAAAGGTTTCTTTTTCGGCATAAGGACTTACAATTTTACCGATTACACTGTCTTTTTCTACAAAAGAGCCGAACTTTTTATTGGTGCGAAACATGCCTGATGTTTTTGCTCTAATCCAGGTAGTATCTTTTAAAATAATGGAGTTGCTTTTTTCTACTTGGGTATCTATCATTCCTAAACTGTGCAGCATGCGCAAACAGCCGTTGGTACCTTCGTTGATGCTAAAAGAATTAAAACGTTGTGCTTCGCCACCTTCAAAAACTAAAATATGTTTGCCTTTTTTTGCTGCTTCTTTGCGTAATGATTTATCGCGATAAGGGGCATTTAAAACAAAAGGCGCGCTGAAAGCATTGGATAATTCAATGTTACGTTCATCATCAAAAACACATCTGATTTGAGGGTAGTTATTAATTTTAGCACCACCTGTATGAAAATCAACGCCAAAATCGATTTGAGAAATTACATTTTTCATTAAATCGTAAGCCAATCGGCTTCCCATTGACCCATTTTTGGAACCCGGAAAGCAGCGGTTTAGGTCGCGCCCATCGGGCAAATCGCGTGCATTCATCAAAAATGAAACTACATTTACTATAGGGATTAATATAATGCTTCCGCAACGAGGATTTTGTATGTCTTCTCTTTTCAATAAGGAACGCAGTATTTCTACACCGTTAACTTCTTCGCCATGCATTCCAGCTTGGAAAAGCACTTTAGGGCCAGCATGTAGAGAGCGAAACACAAACACAGGAACATCAATACTAGTGCGGGTAGGGAAAGATAAATTGCTCATGCTTACCTCGGCACTTTCGCCAGGGTATATTTTTTTTCCATTAATGATAATTACATCTTCCATAAGTATTTTTTTAGGTGCGCTATGCAAAATAAAGAAATAAAAAGGATTTTATCCATCTCTAAAGATTTAAAATTGAGAAAGTACTTTAAACCTCAAAAGGTTGGCGAGGGCGCTCAACCTTTAACAGCATAGGGATTAAATAAAAAGGTTTTTATTTTTTTATGAATGCATAATTACACTTTTTATTTTTAGCTAAATAATGTAGGTTTGATGTCTTAAAATAAAACTATAAAAGTTATGAATACTAAATTTCAAGAATATTTAAAGGCTGAACTCAATAGCATTGATGAATCGGGTTTGTTTAAACGTGAGCGTATAATTAATACAGAACAGGGCGTTACAGTAAAAGTAAAGCATGCTGATGGATCTGAGAAAGAAGTGCTTATATTTTGTGCGAACAACTATTTAGGTTTATCATCACATCCAAAGGTAATTGAAGCAGCGCATAACACCTTAGACACCTATGGTTATGGCATGAGCAGTGTGCGATTTATATGCGGCACACAAACCATTCACAAAGAATTGGAAAAAAAGTTGGCAGAATTTTTAGGACAAGAAGATTGCATTTTATATGCAGCTTGTTTTGATGCCAATGGAGGTGTTTTTGAACCACTTTTGGGCGAAGAAGATGCCATTATTTCAGATGCATTAAATCATGCTTCCATTATTGATGGGGTGAGATTGTGTAAGGCAGCAAGATATCGTTACAACAATTGCGATATGGCCGATTTAGAAGAGCAATTAAAGCAAGCACAAAATCATCGTTTTAGATTGATTGTGACAGATGGTGTATTTTCAATGGATGGATTTGTAGCTCCTTTGGATAAAATATGTGCATTGGCAGAAAAGTACAATGCCTTGGTAATGGTAGATGAATGCCATGCTAGTGGCTTTATAGGAAAAACAGGGAGAGGCACCATTGAACTAAAAAATGTTATGGACAAAGTTGATATTGTTACCGGAACTTTAGGCAAGGCTTTAGGTGGTGCTATGGGTGGATTTACTGCAGGTAAAAAGGAAGTGATAGAAATGTTGAGACAGCGCTCACGTCCTTATTTATTTAGTAATTCATTAGCACCAGCTATTGTTGGTGCTTCTATTGCTGTGTTAGATATTTTAGCCAGTGATACCACTTTGCGTGATACTTTAGAATGGAATGTGAACTACTTTAAAGAAGGGTTGAAAAAAGTGGGCTTAGAGTTTAAAAATGGCGATTCTGCGATTGTTCCTGTGATGTTATATGATGCAAAATTGGCACAGACTTTTGCGGCTAAGTTATTGGATGAAGGTATTTATGTGATTGGTTTCTTTTTTCCGGTAGTGCCTAAAGGGCAAGCTAGGATTAGGGTGCAGCTCTCTGCTGCGCATACGCAAGCGCATTTGGATAAGGCTTTGGTGGCTTTTGAAAAGGTTGGTAAGGAGTTGGGTGTGATAAAGTAAATACTTATTACTAAAAGTTGAGTTGTGCAAACCTTTCCGATAGCTAATTCGTACTCGCAGAATGCGCGCGACAGTGAGGTGATGAAACCAATCTTGAAGCTTATTTAGACATGAATGTTTATCCAAATCCTTTCAATGAACAGGCTACTCTAAAAATTCATTCAAGCAATGATGAACAGATAGACGTAGAAGTGTTTGATATGGTTGGCAACATAGTTTGGAAACAACTTGTTACCTCTAATACCAATATAAATTTTGGAATAGAATTGGCACAAGGTACTTATATTGTAAAAGCCATAAGCCAAAAAGGTAATCAAGCTATGTTTAGATTTATTAAATCGAAATAAATTCAAATAATTTAAAGATAAGCCCTGCTGGTTCATTTCAGCAGGGCTTTTTTATGTATGGCCAAAGAATATTATTGTTAAATTGTTATGGCCAAACAACATTTAGTAATAAATTTACGTCACTTAAATATTGCTAGTATTGTTTAATGTTTTTTTAAAAATTTTACACCATGAAAAAAATTTTACTCTTATTGATTACTTTTTATTTTGTAGAAGCTAAAGCCCAGAATAATTTTCAATGGGCCGATAGTGGTGCGGTTTGGCATCATACTTACAATTGGATTGGCTTACCCGGCTATCAAAAAACAACTTATGTGGGCGACACCATTATAAATAATCAACCATGCCAGATTATTAAATCAAATAGTCAGCAAGCTTGGCCGCAACCAAATGGCACTTCGATTCCTGGCTCAGTTTGGCCGCTTAGTGTTTTTTATTTATACAAAAGCAACGATAGTGTTTTTGCCTACAGAAATAATACCTTTAATTTAGTTTTTAAAACAAATGCAACCCTTGGTGAAATATGGGATTTGGGCGATTTTGGTTTTATAACAAATAGCCATGCCTATGTAAAAGTAGATTCTGTTTATTATCAAAATTATAATGGCGTGACCCTGAGAAATATTCATGTTTTCCCATGCAAACAAAATGGCGATAGTGTTGAATTCGGATTTGGATTACCTGATACAAACTATATTTCGAAACTCAATACAATTAATGAAAAATTTGGTCCATTGGGTAGTTTTCAAACAATCAATAATGCTATTCCAAATAATTTTTTGGATGAATCTTTAGATCAGGCAATTTTGTGTTATGAAAGCGCTACATTTCCTTTCATTCAGTTTTACACAAGCGATTGTTATAATAATTTATTTGTTGGAGTTGAGGAGCAAATTGAAAATTATTTTCAACTTTATCCTAACCCTGCACACAACCAAATTACCATCAATAATAAAACAGGAGAATTAATGATCATCTCTGATATTATGGGTAAAATAGTGCTTCAAAAACAATTAAATTCGGTAACTGAAACTATTGATATAGCAACATTGGCTAACGGAATGTATATCATTCACGTAGGTAATTCAGCGACAAAGCTTATTAAAAACTAAATTTAGTTTTTTAAACCATAGGAATATATCAAACATGAAAATTAAGATAACACTTTTAATGATGCTCATGAGCGCATTGTCTTTTGCAACACACAATAGAGGTGGATATATTGCTATGGAACATGTAAGTGGTTATACTTATAAAATAAAATTTGTTTCTATAACAAATGTGGGCCCTCAAATACAAGCAGATAGATGCACCATTACTGTTAATTTTAGTGATGGTGATTCTGTTATTCTTAATCGTGTAAATGGCCCTACTGGTTCTTGTTCTGGAACTGCAACAATGGGGCTTGTTATAGCCAATGGCATAAAATACAATGTGTACGAAGGCTTTAAAACTTTTGCTACGCAAGGAAATTTTACAGCATGGGCTACTGATGCCAATCGAAATGATGGCATCATTAACATTCCTGGTTCTGTTAATGTTCCATTTTATTGCGAAACTTTTTTAAGGGTATTTGATCCAGTGAACTACTGCCCAGTAAGCACAGTCGATTTTGGTTTTTTTCCTGCATATAACGCTACTATTAATAGTATTTTTAATAGCGATTTACCAATAGTGATGACCGATGGTGATAGCATCACCTATCGTATAGATACTTGCAAAACCAGTTTTGGCAACAATATAGTAGGCTATTCCATTCCACAAGGAGTTGCTGTTAACTCAAGTAATGGCAAATTTACCATCAGCTCTCCACAACAACAAGGCCAATTTAATTTTGCTATCAGAACAAATAAATGGCGCAATGGGGTATTAGTAAGTTACACCATTTTAGATTTTGGTATGGATATCAGTGCTTCTTTTATTAATAATGTTCAACTGCCCATTAACTCCAATTTATCAATCAATAACGACAGTATTTACATAGGAAATTTTGCCATAACTGATACCATTAAAATCAACTATGATAACACATCTCAATATCAAGTAAATTTATATTCAGAAATAGATAGCAATTTAATTGAGCAAGGTACTTTAGGAAATATCACAAGCCTTAAAATTACAAATTTAACAAGTCTTGAAAGAAAACAACCGTATAAACTAACATTGAGAGCGTGGAAAAATCTCGTGACCACAAACGCTTCAAAAGATTATATTTTTTATTTTACTATTGGAAATACAGATTCAACTTTATGCACATTGCCATTAGATTTAGGCAGTGCCGAAACAATAAAAAATGCCATTCAGATTTATCCTAACCCAGCACAAAATGAATTGTTCATCAATAATGCTCCTCTAAATAGTTACATTCAATTTTACAATTTACAAGGGCAAGAGGTATTGAACAAGGCACTGCAAAAGGCCAGTGTTAATATAGATGAATTACAAAATGGCTTATATTTGTATCGTATTTACAATGCAAATAATGGTATCATTTTTAATGGAAAAATGATTAAAGATTAAACTATTTTAAGCACAAAAAAACAATCCACCAAAATATAGTCGATGAAAAAAATTGCATTTTTCCTTATTTTTAATTTGGCATTTTTATTTAATAGTAAATCCCAAAATTATATTGCTATACCCGATTCTGGGGCAAAATGGATTAACCATAATTTTATTTACCCGCCAAACACACCTCAATCTTTTTATTATATTTATACTACCAATGGTACTGATACTACAATTAATAGTATTAATTATTTTAAATTAATTTGGAATACAAACGATCCTTATTATGGCGCTATGCGCAATGATAGCGGCAAAGTTTTTATCCTTCCCAAAGATTCTTTGAATGAATATCTTGCTTATGATTTCACAGCCAATGTGGGCGATACAATTTTTAATGTATACAAAGATGCTGGTGCATATACTTTATACAGCGGAATTGAAAATGTAGTGATAGAATATTTGTCAACTGTTGATTTGGGTGATGGTATTTTAAGAAAACAATTGCAAACACAAAATGGAAAATTGTGGATTGAAGGAATTGGTTCAACATATGGTCTATTTTCAGAAGATAGTTTGAACGTTTCAAATTATGGGTCAGATTTAAGTTGTTTTAGTATAGGCAATACTTCTCTTTATCCTACATACGCAAATGCTGTGTGTGAGATGGGTGTTGGGTTTTCATCCATTGATCAAAGCAGCAATGTCAATGTTTATCCTAATCCAACAAATGCATTTTTTATGATTGAAACCAAACAAGATATAAAACAATTTTGTGTGTATGATGCACTCTTAAGAAAAATTGAAATTCCAATAGAATTTAATAAGAATAAACTAATTTTAAATACAGAAGGTCTAACTAATGGTCACTATTTTGTTGAAATTTTGACAGCTAATGAAAGATTTATGCAAAAAATGATAGTTGTTCATGATATTCAAAAGTAGAAATCTGCTGATTTAGCCACAGTTTATTTGTTTC
>JBILPB010000004.1:0-55612 GCA_044374175.1 Bacteroidia bacterium
TTGTTCCTATCCAAATATTACCATCTCTATCTTCTAATAAACAGGTAATATAATTAGATGAAATGCTATTTCTGTTGAGTGGCTCGTGTTTAAAAATTACAAATTCATATCCATCGTACATGTTTAGCCCATCGCTTGTGCCAAGCCACACAAAACCAAAGCGGTCTTGAATAATGGTAAACACAGAACTTTGCGAAAGCCCTTTATCAATACTTACTTGCTTAAATGTAAGAGCATTGTCAACTGTAATATTTCCGGCTAAAGAAATAGCACAATTGAATAAACATATCCATAAAAAAGCACTTATCTTTTTCAACTTAGCAGGTTTATAATATTCAAATGTAAAAAAGAATTGTTATAGTCTAGTAATATTAACCTCTGGATGAATATCTTTTCCTTTGAAAAGATGTTCAAAAAGTTGTTTTGCAAAGTAAGGGGCTAATAAAACAGCCTTTGTGCCCATGCCGTTAAGCAAAGCTAATTGCGGCAGTTTTGGGTGTTTTCCTAAAATAGGTCTTCTGTCTTTTGTGCTAGGCCTTATGCCTGCCTTTTGATCAATAATTGTATAGGATGTTTGTATTAATTTTTCGAGTTTTTGACATAATTCTTCTTTGCCATTCGAGGTAATTTCTTCATCAATTTTATCCCATACGTAGGTGGCGCCAACTCTAAACAATTGATGTCCTTCGGGCAGCACAAATACGCCTTTATTCAATACACTTTCGGCTGTGAAGAGATTATCTATTTTAACAGTAAGCAATTCTCCTTTGGCAGGAACAAATGGAAGGTTGGGGAAGAATGGATTATTTTTAGCGGTATAACCTTCACAAAAAATTAGATGATTAGCCTCGTAATCCTTCCATTTAACACCATTTTCAGTCAAATGAACATCATCATATTTAAAATGATTGGCTATGTAACTATGCTTTGTTTTTAAATAATTAGCCCAAGTTTCGATCAATAACTTAACATTTACATTGCCAGCATTATTTACAAAAGCTAAGCCATGATGAGGTTTTATGCAGCCATCAAAATCTTGTTCGCTAATTTCTTTTCCAAGATATTGATTGAAATTTTGATCTTCGCTTTTCTTTAGCCATTGGGCTTTTTCCTCTTCATTTACAAACACTTTAACTATTTTTCTTTTTGTATGGAAAGTTTGATTGCAGCATGATTCCATGTAATCATAACTTTCGTTAAGTACTGGCAATAGTTCATCAATCATCCAACTTTTAACCACTCTTTTAAAAACAATGGGATTGTAAAGGCCAGCCGAAACTTTAGAAGAAGTTATTTCTTTTTCCTCATCGATTACCAGCACTGTTTTGCCATTTTTTAAAAACTGGGCACTCAGTAAACTGCCGCTAATTCCTTGTCCTACAATAATTGCATCAACTTTTTCCATCTCATTAAAAATAAAAAAGCTGCCTGATTAAATTAATACAGGCAGCTTTCTAATAAATTATTTACAAATTATGCTACGCTAGCTCTAATAATATTTAAAGCGCCTCCAGCTTTAAACCATTCAATTTGTCCTTGATTGTAGCTGTGATTTACTTGTATTTGATCTACTGATCCATCTTTGTGATTGAGCACCATAGTTAATGCTTGCCCTTGCGTGAAAGAAGTTAAACCAATGATATCAATACTATCATCTTCTTGAATTTTGTTGTAATCTTCTTTATTGGCAAAGGTTAAAGCCAACATCCCTTGCTTTTTAAGATTTGTTTCGTGAATACGTGCAAATGATTTTACCAGCACTGCTCTTACACCTAAATGACGTGGTTCCATGGCAGCATGTTCGCGAGAGGAGCCTTCGCCATAATTTTCATCACCTACTACAATTGAACCAATGTTTTGTGCTTTATATGCTCTTTGTACAGCAGGCACAGCCGCATATTCACTTGTTAATTGATTTTTTACATTATCGGTTTTATCATTAAATGCATTTACTGCACCAATCAACATATTATTACTGATATTATCGAGATGACCTCTGTATTTTAACCAAGGACCAGCCATAGAAATATGATCTGTGGTGCATTTTCCCTTAGCTTTAATCAATAGTTTAAGACCACTAATGTCAACACCTTCCCAAGCTCTGAAAGGTTCAAGCAATTGCAATCTATCGCTTGTTGGCGATACTAAAACTTGCACTTTACTACCATCTTCGGCAGGCGACTGATAGCCTGCATCCTCAACGGCAAAGCCCTTTGGAGGCATTTCCATACCTGTTGGTTCATCTAACTTTACCTTTTCGCCTTTGTCGTTGGTTAAGAAATCGGTTACAGGATTAAAAGTTAAATCGCCAGCAATGGCAAGCGCAGTAACTATTTCGGGAGATGCTACAAAAGAATGTGTATTTGGATTTCCATCGGCACGCTTGCTGAAGTTTCTATTGAAAGAGGTGATGATAGAGTTCTTTTCTTGTTTTTCGGCACCATGACGCGCCCATTGTCCTATACAAGGTCCGCATGCATTTGCCAATACCACACCGCCCATTTTATCGAAAGTACTTAAGAAGCCATCGCGCTCTACGGTAAATCTTACCTGTTCGGAGCCTGGTGTAATGGTGAATTCTGATTTTGCTTTTAAACCTTTATCTACCGCTTGTTTAGCCAATGAAGCAGAACGTGAAATATCCTCGTAAGAAGAGTTGGTACAAGAACCAATTAAGCCCACAGATAATTGTTGAGGCCAGCCATTTTCTTTAACTGCAGCCGCAAATTTGCTTAAAGGCCATGCTAAATCTGGTGTAAAAGGACCATTGATGTGTGGTTCTAATTCAGAAAGATTGATTTCAATTACCTCATCAAAATATTGTGAAGGATTAGCATACACTTCATCATCGCCTCTTAAATGAGCTGCAACCCCATCGGCTAAATTGGCCACATCGGCTCTATCAGTACCTTTTAAGTATACACTCATTTTTTCATCATAACAGAAAATTGAAGTGGTTGCTCCAATTTCTGCACCCATATTACAAATAGTTCCTTTACCTGTGCAGCTTAATGAATCGGCACCTTCGCCAAAATATTCAACTATTTTATCGGTACCACCTTTAACGGTTAATATACCAGCTACTTTTAAGATTACATCCTTAGCAGAAGCCCATCCACTTAGCTTTCCAGTTAATTTTACACCAATTAATTTTGGAAATTTTAGTTCCCAAGGTAAGCCAGCCATTACATCACAAGCATCGGCACCACCAACACCTATGGCAATCATACCTAAACCACCAGCATTTACCGTATGGCTATCTGTACCAATCATCATTCCACCCGGGAACGCATAATTTTCGAGTACTACTTGGTGAATAATACCAGCCCCTGGTTTCCAGAAACCAATGCCATACTTGTTAGAAACAGAAGCTAAGAAATCATATACTTCTTTATTTTTATCATTAGCGGTAGCTAAATCGGCTACAGCACCTTCTTTTGCCTGAATTAAATGATCGCAATGCACAGTACTTGGCACAGCTACTTGCGGACGACCTGCTTGCATAAATTGCAATAAGGCCATTTGCGCTGTGGCATCCTGCATGGCTACTCTATCGGGATTAAAATCTACATAGGAGTTTCCTCTTGTAAAAGGTGCACCAGGCAAAGCTTCGGCTAGGTGCGTGTATAATATTTTTTCGGTAAGCGTTAAGGGTTTACCAGTCATTTTACGCGCTGCTTCCACTTTTGAAGGTAATGCTGCGTAAACTTTTTTAATCATTTCAATATCAAAAGCCATGTGTTTATTTTTGAGTGATTTATAGTTTTGTTATAAGGATTGCAAATTTATAAAAAATATGTGGAATGGTAAAGAATGTTTTGAATGTGAAAAATCTAAGCATAATATACATGCCCAAAGCCAATTCTACCAACTAATGGGATTAATAATGAAAACAGTGCGTCTATGAATTGCTCAGATTTTAAAAAATAATTTTAGGCCTATCTTAAAACAAGTCGGAGTGTGTGCCAGTTCTTATTAACTTAATTAACTTTATTGTTTCTTTTTGTTCCCATACTAGCAACCAATCAGGTTGAATATGGCATTCCCACAAGTTTTTATAATTACCCTTCAACAAATGAGGTTTATACTTAGATGCCAATTTTCCATTTTCAAGCAATTGTGAAACTATTAAATCCAATAATTTCATTTTCAAGCCTCTTTTTTTGGCAACTTCTAAGTTGTTTATTTAAGAATACAAAAGTTTTCTAAATTCAATAATATTCATTTTTTCGGCTTTAGTTTCTTTGATAGCTTTAAGCGTTGTGGAATTAGGTGTTTTTGTTTTTTTTACTTCTACACTTTTCTCTATAAGAATGCCTAATTCTTTCGCTAATTCCTCTATTAGGTTTAATTTTTTTTTAGATGTTGTTTTTAATGTAAGTGTTGTCATTCTGAAAGTGTATTGTAACACAAAAATAACTATTTTTTTACCTACAATGAATTTCTATTTTACATTGATGTTAATTAAATATCCTATACAAAGCTGTTAAACTTAGAATACACTCATCTCCCCACGCAAGTTAATTTGCAGGTATTTTTCAATTTCATTTTTATCTGTTAGATTACCAAATAAGTACATCAATTTTGTGATGGCAGCTTCAAAAGTGATATCATTGCCGCCAATTACTCCTGCTTTTAATAAACCTTTACTCGTGGCGTAGCGCCCTTGATTTACGGCTCCCTGGTTACATTGGGTAACATTAAGGATGGTTAAATTTCTGGTTTTAATGGCTTCTTCAATTTCGTGAATAAACCAATCTTGTGTGGGTCCATTGCCTGAGCCAAAGGTTTCGATGATTAAAGCTTTTAACCCTTTGCTTTGCAACACACTTTGAACCACTGCAGGTGTAATGCCTGGGAAAAGTTTAAGTACACCAATATTTCCATCCATGTTTAGCCTTACATTTAGATCGGCAGCAGGTTTTGGAAATAAAGCTGATTGATTGTATTCTATTTTGATACCCGCCTCGGCCAACATAGGGTAATTTGGCGATTTAAAGGCATCGAAATGTTCGGCATTGTACTTATGCGTTCTGTTACCACGGTATAATTTGTATTCGAAATAAATGGCCACTTCATTGATTACAGGAAGGTTGTTGTGTTTAGCACCAGCAATTTCAATGGCGGTGATGAGATTTTCTTTACCATCAGTTCTTATCATTCCTATTGGCAGCTGTGAACCTGTGAGAATAACAGGCTTGGCTAAATTTTCGAGCATAAAGCTTAGTGCCGAAGCAGTGTAGGCCATGGTATCGGTGCCATGCAGAATAACAAAACCATCATACGCATTGTAATTATCTTGTATAATGGTGGCCATTTTTTTCCAAGCTTCGATGGTCATATCTGACGAATCGATTGGTTTTTCAAAAGAATTGACCGATAATTCTAAATCGAATTTTTCGAGTTCGGGCACTTGTTTATATAAGTGCTCAAAATCGAATGGCACTAAGGTATTGGTGCGAATATCCATGACCATGCCAATGGTACCGCCTGTGTATATGATTAGTATTTTTGTTTTCACACACCAAATATATGAATAGAATTTTGAGTAGTAATTTCTGCCACCTCAAATAAACTACATTCTTTTAATTCGGCTAATTTTTCGGCTATATAACGCAAATAAGCGCTTTCATTTCTTTTGCCTCGCATAGGCACTGGCGCAAGGTAAGGTGCATCGGTTTCGAGTACCAAATGTTTTAAATCAATATCTTCGATGGCCTTATCTAATCCTGAATTTTTGTAGGTTAACACACCGCCAATGCCTAGATAGAATCCGTATGCGATGAGCTTTTTTGCATCTTCGTTATTTCCTGAAAAACAATGAAAAATACCTTTGAAGGGCTTGTCTTTATAAGAAGTTGTTTCTTTTAATTCTTCAAGGAGCTCAATAATTTCTTGCATGGCATTTCTGCAATGAATGGCGATGGGTAAATTACGCTCTAATGCCCATATAAATTGTGTTTTGAACGCTAATTTTTGTTGCTCGAAAAAAGTTTTATCCCAATATAAATCGATGCCAATTTCGCCAATGGCTACAAATTTTTGCACCTGTAAAGCTTGTTCAATAGATTGTAGTTGCTCCTGCACATTTTCCTTTACCGAACATGGATGCAATCCCATCATACCAAAGCAATTATCGGGATAATCTTTCATCAACTGCAACATAGGAATGATACTTTCTTCATCTACATTAGGTAAGAAAAAACGTTTTACGCCCAATTGCATTGCACGTTTAATCATTTCATTTCTATCTGCATCAAACTCGCTGGAGTAAAGGTGCGCGTGCGTATCTGTAAGTGTTATCAAGTAAAAGTATTTTGTGCAAAAGTAGAAAAATTATAGAGATTGAAGTTTCTGCAAAAATTATAGTTTAATAGCTAGAAAAATTTATACTAAAGGAGTATTTGAAACACTTTACTATTTAATATTTTTGTTGAAATTTTTCTTCAAAATTTACTTGAAATTTTGAAGAAAAACACCAAGCTGAAAAAGTTAATTAATCCTACAAATAATATTAGTATGCACTCCATTAAAAAAAGTATCAGAATAATTTTATTAGCTATACTTATAATAATTAAGTTCCATTCAGTAAAAGCAACAAATTACACGGTAACATCAGCATTAGATGCTGGTGCTGGTTCTTTAAGAAGTGCAATTATTTCAGCTAATGCAGATCTTAGTGTTCCACATACTATTCAGTTTAACTTATCTGCTGGAACTACCATAATTTTATCATCAGTTTTACCTACATTATCTAAAACAACAAAAATAGATGGAACCACAGCATTGGGTTATGTTAATAATGTTCCAGGAGTGATTATTGACTGTGGTGGTGCTTCATATGGCATAGGTGTGATTGATGCACCAAATTGTGAGATTTATGGTTTGCAAATTATTAATGCTGATAATGGAATTTATATTACAGGAGATAATGCAGATGGCTTTATAATTGGCGGAATTAATAAACGAAATGTAATAAATAGTTGTAATCAGTATCAATTATATATTGAGAGTGCCGACAATGGCTTGATTCAGAATAACTATATTGGATGTGATGTAACAGGAAGTAATGGTTTTGCTGCAACAGGCAATGGATTAACATTTATAAGCGGTGCTGATAATAATTTGATTGGAGGAACACAAACAGGAACAGGCAACTTAATTGCCGGTGGAACAAGTGCAGCGGTGCGTATTGGCTCTTATTTCGGACAAGCTAATTTGGGAAGTTCAGGAAATATCTTTTATGGTAATCAAATTGGAGGTACAGGTACCTTAGCCTGGTATGGCTGGGCTTTTTGGATAGACGGCAATTCAGACAACAACATCATTGGCGGGGTTTTGCCTGGTGAAGCAAATAATTTGCAAAATGCAACAAACGGAAATATGGGTAATGGGTATGGCAATCTGGTTATTGCCGTTAATGAGTTAGAGGCTGAAGGAAATCAAATAAGAGGTAATAACATGGATTGCGCCTTTGGTAATGGCATCATGCTTGTTCCTAGCAGTAATGGAGGTAACAACAATTTACCTGAACCGGTCATTACTGGAATCAATGCGAACATTTTAAGTGGAACCGCTATACCAGGAACTATCATTGATATTTATGAAGGAAGTCTTTGCAATAGTGTTTATGGCAACTGTAAGGGATCAAACTATATTACTTCCACCACAACAGACGGAATTGGTATATGGGCAGTAGATCTCACTGCTTTTGCCTCTTACAATGGAGTAAATGTTGTTGTTACTGCAACTACTCCTGCAGAAGGGACAAGCAGTTTTTCTTCATGCTTTGGGCCATTGGTAATTACTCCTCCTGTGAATATTTCATGCGATCCAACCGGAAATTTAGTTTTGTTTACTAACTATGATGGGGGAGAATTGAATATAAATGTTGATGTAAACATTCCTAATTTAAAAATTGGGATTTGCAGTTTTGAACCTGTTACTGTAAATATTACAGGAGCATTCAGCAGCAACGTTACGCAGGTGTTGTACGCAGGTTTTAATCCTACACAAGGAAATAATAATTGTGGTTTTGGTATAGTAAATACCATTATTAATGGAGTTCCTGCCTCAAATTATAGTATTGAAACTAGTCCTCCCACAGCAATTAGTAGTCCAAACGGATACAACGCGGGTATAATTTGTGCGTATAGCTGTGATATGAGCGCATGGCAGGGAGGATGTAATACTATTGATCAGATCATGGATTATTTTACCACTCAACTTGGCGGCACCTTATTCTCACTGAATGCGCAATACTGCTGCTGGCAGCCTTCAAATATTTATTCTGTATCATCTTTGAGTGGCTCTTGCTGTCTTAGTACATCAACCAATACCGTAATTTCCTATAGCGGCTCTCCCTATTGTACTGGCATTTCAACTCCACAAAATGTTACCATCACAGGTTCCACCCTTGGGACATTTTCGGCCATCCCTGCTGGTTTAAATATAGATCCTATTACAGGTTCAATTACACCTTTAGGAAGTGCAGCTGGCACCTATCAAGTAACTTTTACCAGCCCTGGTTGTCCTGACTTTACAACATCTGCCACAGTGGTTATCGATAACGGACCAAGTGTTGGTATTAGTTATCCGGGCACTCAATTTTGTCAGTCGGGAACAAATCCAACAGCCACTATTACAGGGCTTACCGGAGGAACCTTTAGCTCCTTTCCTGCCGGTTTGATTGTTCAGAGTTCAACAGGTGAAATTAACTTAGTAGCCTCCAATCCGGGCAATTATTCAGTAGTGTATGCCACTCTAGGGAATTGTCCTACAGCAGATACAGTTAACATTACGATCATACCTGAAATAAATGCAACTTTTACCTATAGCGACACACTATTTTGTGCGAATGAGGCAGATCCTACAGCATTGCTTAGTTCTGGAGCCACTTATGGTTTGTTTACTGCAAGCCCAAACACATTGGTCTTTTCAAATACAAGTGATGGCACCATTGACTTATCTGCCACTGCGGCAGGTTCATACATTGTGATAAATACAGTGAATGGTTCAAATGGTTGTGCAGCAAGTATAGCCAACTACACCATTAACATTGTTGAAGCGCCTACTGCAAGTTTCAACTATGCGGCCGGACCATACTGCGAGGGCGCGCCACAAGTAATTAATGCCAATTTTAGCGGAAGTACGGGTGGCCAATTTTCGGCTGTTCCTGCAGGGTTAAGTATTAATCAAACTAATGGAAGCATTAATATTAATTTAAGTAACGCGGGCAATTATACCGTTACCTACAGTATTGCAAATGCAGGTAATTGCGGACCACTTTCAACTTCTACAAGCTTTCAAATAGCTGCAGCACCTAATGTTCAGCTAACTCCAAGTGTAACCATTGAAGATGGTAATAGTGTCGCGCTAATAGCTAGTGGCGGTGGTTTATATACATGGAGCACAGGGCAAATAGGAGACTCAATTATTGTTTCACCCGACAGCTCGTCACGCTATTGTGTGAGCGCCAACTTAAATGGATGTGTTGATACCGCTTGCACGATGGTATATGTTGAAAGCGCCTGTGGAGAATTGTTTATTCCAAATAGTTTCTCTCCGAATAATGACGCTAATAATGATTTTCAATGTGTGCTCGGCAATTGTATTGAATCGATGAGTTTTTATATTTACAATCGTTGGGGTGAGCTTATTTTTGAGAGTACAAGCCAATCGATATGTTGGGATGGTACCTATAAAGGAAAAGAATGTAATTCCGGTGTTTATTTTTATACCTTCGAAGGGAGAACTATCAAAAGAGAGCAGATTTTCAGGAAGGGAAATATTAATTTATTCAGGTAATACTATACAATTTTTTGTGCTCATAAATTGGGCACGAAAATTAATTATAGTTGGAATAACTTTCAATTTAAGGTTACTATTTTTTATACTAAAGGAGTATTTCCAAATCCTTTGATATTGAATATTTTGGCTGCGGCATAAAATACAATGCTTCGTTAAAAAATAATTAAATAACCTTTAAATAACTATCACAACAATGAAAAAATTTATTCAAACAATGCAATACTTAGCAAAGTGTTGTAATGTGCCTCTGGGTGTTATTGCAGCAATGCTAATTTTACTTCCTCAGTATTTGTTTGCAACCGTTTTTACAGTATCCAGCACTGCCGATAGTGGGCCAGGTACACTTAGGCAGGCAATTACTAATGCGAATGCAGATGTTGCAGTGCCCCATACCATTAACTTTTCAATTGCTGCAGGAAGTACCATCACTTTGGCCGCAACTGCTTTACCGAATATAACGCGCACCATGATAATTGATGCAACCACCACGGCTGGCTGGACATCCAACGCCATAGGTGTAACCCTTGATGCAACAAGCAATACAGGCAATCAGGTATTTAATGTGGTAAACGTGCCTGGGTTTGAGATTTATGGTTTTCAAATTATTGGTGGAGCATCCACAAGCTTCGGGATTTTAATCAATGGCGATAATGCCGATAATTTTAAAATTGGCGCCATCAATAAGCGCAATGTAATCAACAGAGCAGGCAATACGGTTATAAAAGTTATTAGTGCCGATAACGGCTTTATTCAAAACAATTATATCGGCTGCGATGTAACTGGCACGTTTGGTTACTATGGCACGCCTACACTCACCCCGCCCAATTCAGGTAGTGGTTTACAGCTTACTGATGGTGCCAATGGCAATACTGTTGGAGGAAGTACTGCTGGACAAGGAAATTTGATTGCCGGAGGAACGGGCATTGCGCTTTTATTAGGTATTACTAATGATGCGAGCCCAGGCCTAAGCGGATGCTCGAACAATATTATTTATGGCAACAGAATTGGCGGCCCCGGCACCTTGCAGTTTTGGAATTGTATAGGTATTTGGTTAGATGGAAATTCTGATAACAATATTATTGGAGGTGTGCTTGCTGGGCAAGCCAATGACCTTTCGTATTGTTCGAATGGAAATTCTTGCGATGGTCAGGGAACATCAGCAATCCGCATTCGCAGTGCAGAGGCGCAAGGAAATACCATACGGGGCAATGTTATGCAGTGCGCTCCCGGAGCGGGAATTAGGTTAATATCTACAGGTTCGAATAACAACCAATCATCCCCCGTACTTTCTGCTTTTAATATTACAACCAATATTTTAACAGGGACAAGTACAACACCCAATGCTATTATTGATGTGTATTTGGGTAGTGATTGTAATGGAGATTATGCATTTAATATTAAAAGTAAACAATATTTGGCGAGCACCACAGCCGATGCAAGTGGCAACTGGAGTGTTAACTTATCTTCCGTTACGTGCTTCTTAAATGGAGAATATTTGACAGCAACAGCAACAAACCCTACTAATGGAAGCACTGGTCAATTTGCAAGCGGCTTATTGGTTACGCTGCCCACCCCCGCTGTTTATTATCCTCCGGGAACGTACACAGTAGGACCTACCGGCACATTTTGTTCTTTGAAAGGGGTTGCTGCATTTTTAAATCTTTTTACGATTTCGGGGGCCTATATTTTTGAGTTGCAGCCAACTTACAATGGTTCAACAGAGGCTACACCGATTGTTTTTAACAACAACGCAGGCTCATCTGCAACTAATACAGTAACGATTAGACCTGCAGTAGGAGCGACCAACTTACAAATTACAAACGGAAATGCCGACAATACCATTCGTTTAAATGGTATGGACTTTTTAACCATTGACGGACGCGCAGGAGGAACAGGCACCAGCCGCAACCTTTCAATTGAAACACTCAATGATATGGGTGCATCAATTATGCTTACCAATGATGCAGTAAGTAACACCATTCGCTTTTGCAATGTGCGAGGTGGTGCTGCATACACTGGGGCAGGCGGAAGTTCAGGTGGTATGATCGGTATCATTGAAATTAATACACTTGCCGGAAGTACAACAGGATGCGATAACAATACAATTGCTAACTGCTTAATCGCAAACAACAATTCTTCCACACTGAGTCCAATATGTGGTGTTTATTGCAGAGGATTGTCAAACGCAGCTACCAATAATAACATCGTTATTCGCAATAACGAATTTAATGGAATCAGAGAATATGGCTACAATGGTGCAAATAAATATTCCGGAATCATTCATTTTGATGCTTTTAACTCAGCTGCTGTGATTGAGGGGAATAGCATTTATCAATCGGCAGCTTACGATATTCCATTGCAATCGGGCTCACAAGTCGTAACTCAGTATGGTATATTTGTCCACAATGGAGCAGGTTATAATATTTCAGCAGCCAATGTGACCAATTTGACAGGCAATGGCAATAACTTTATTATTAGAGATAATTTTATTGGAGGTAGTGGTCCGAATTGCACAGGAACATGGACTGTAAACACGCCAGTGACAACAAGCGGTCAGTATCGATTTATTGGTATTTATGTTCAAGGCACCATCAATACCCCTGCAGGCAGTTTAGCAAGCATAGAGGGCAATACCATTAAAAATATTTCGTGGGGGACAACCTCACCCTTTGCAAATACAGCTCCGCAACTGGCTGTGTGGGGCGGTATTGTTGTAGTTGGAGGACAGGCTGTTGGAGTAACAGGAAGAACTGTTACCATTGGAACCTTGAGCAAACCAAATATTATTGGGGATAACCTTTCTAATGGCTCAATTACTGTTACAAATGCTGGCTCAGCTGCAGGAAATGGGATGAACCTTATCGGTATACAGGTTCAAAGTATGGGTTCAGGGAATACAACTATTGAGTATAATCAAATTGGAGGTATCACAGCAAGTTCAATAACAGGAGCTGGTCGTGTTTCAACAATTGAGGGAATTCGGGTGGATGATGGAAACAATGTAATTCGTTTTAATACCATTGGAAGTACTACGTTGGCCAATAGTTTTAACATTACCGCCTCGGCTACAACTTATAATGCTACAGCGGCTAACAATCAGATTCAGCGTGTGCGAGGCATTGTTCATTCGGGCGGAACGGCAACTACCGCATCAACAACCATTGCCAACAATACTATTGCTAATCTGCGAATGAATTATGCTGCCACAGCTACCGGGCCTGGTGCAGCGAGAGGTATTGTGTTTGATAATCCAACACCGGCCAATCTTCGCGGAGCCATTCAAATTCAAAACAATACCATTTTTAACCTCGCATCCAATCAAAATTTTGCAGCAAGCGGAGCTACGGCCAATGTGGTAGGGATTGATTTCAATTTATCGGGGAATTCCGAGGTGGCCAATACCAATATTTCGGGCAATACCATTTATGGCTTAACCACCAATGGTTCGACTGTAATTACAAATGCCCTTGGTATTTACTATTCAGGAAGATCGGCAGGTACACAAACCATTAATGGTAATTATATCAGAGATTTCAATTCAACAAACACTAGCCAAAGTCAAACTGGTATTTTGGTGGAAGGTGGTGTCTCAACGTATTCAAACAACATCATTTTCCTTGGCAATGGTATTAGTACGCACCCTAGTATAAATGGCATCCGCGAGACAAGCGGTACCAATCAGTTTTATTTTAACACAGCCAGGATAGTCGGAGTGCCAACAGGAACTGCTACCAATAGTACTTTTGCTTTTATATCAATGGTAAATGCGGGAACACGCAATATTCGCAACAATATTTTCGCTAACGCAAGAAGTTCTTTTGTGGATGCTACAAGTAGACATTATGCCATTAGCTTAATCGGAAATACAGGCCTTACCATTAACTTTAACAATTACGTTGCATCGGGTGCAAATGGAGCGGTTTTAGGTCGTTATAATGCTGTTAATAATACATCACTTGCTACATGGCAAACATCAACTACACAGGATGCAGCCAGTCAATCAATAAATCCTAATTTTTTTGGCCCAGGTCCAACTGCAACACATCATAGACCCACCGGAACAGGAATTATTGCAGGTGTTGCCGTTGCAAGTGTTACCACCGATTATTCTGGAACTTACAGATCGTGCAACAACACCCTTGGTGCATTTGAGATAGCGCCCACGGCACCTAATTTACAAATTACCAATCCTGCTGCAGTATGCTCACCCAATACTGTCAACTTGAATGCTGTTGGCGTAATCACCGACCTCAATAGCACCACTGGCACTACAAGTTATTTTTCAAGTCTTGCCAATGCCATTAGTAATACCTCGCCCATAGCTATTACTACTGCTGTTTCAGCATCAGGGACTTACTTTATAAGAAAAACAGCGGGTTGCGGATTCGATGTGAAGCCTGTGACAGTAACGATAAATCCACTGCCAAATCCTTCGTTTACCGTTTCATCATCTTCTCTTTGCGCAGGTTCAACAGGTGTTGTTTTTACCACGCAAAGTGGTATGACTGGCTACACCTGGAATATTACAGGAGTAGGTAATAGTATTTCCTCTGGTTCGGGAACAAACTCTGTTATAACCTCATGGGGATCGAACGGAGGGAACGTTACCTTAAACTATACAAACCCAAATGGTTGTTCAGCTGCAAGTGCCATTAGTCAGGCAGTAACCATTACCCCTCTTGCTACACCTACTTTTACAGTTACTGGCGCAAGTCCGGTTTGTCAGGGTGCAACAGCACAAACATTTACCACGCAAACAGGCCGGTCTAATTATTTATGGTCGGTTGTTGGCGGTAACATTACAGCGGGTGGCACATCAACAAGTAATTCTGCAACAATTACATGGAATACCCCTGGTGCTGGTGTTGTAGCAGTAAACTATTCTAATGCTGCAAGTCCGCTTTGTTTTGCTAGTTCATATACCTCTGCTAACATCACAGTTAATGCCCCTCCAGCTATTACTGCGCAGCCAACTGCCCCAACAGTTGTATGCAGTGGAGCAGGAACACAAACACTGAGTGTAACTGCCACAGGAGCTGGTTTAAATTATTCTTGGAGAAAGGGTGGAACACCGGTCACAAATGGAACCGTATATTCTGGACAAGGCACAAGCACATTAACTTTAACCAATCCTACGGTTGCAGATGCTGGAAGTTATGATGTAGTAATTACAGGTACTTGCACACCTGCAGTTACTTCAAGTGCAGTAACAGTAAGTGTAAATCCTTTGCCGCAAGGCAGCATTTCGGGCAATACTGTTTGTATAGGAGGCCAAAGTCAATTTACATTTACGGCAACTGCAGGTACGGGACCATATACTTTAATCATAGATGGAACAACTTACACCAACGTAGTAAGCGGCACTCCTTTTAATGGACCATCGCCAAGCTCTAACACATCCTATACATTAACATCTATAACTGGCTCCAATGGTTGTGTTAGGACATCAGGTTTTACCGGTGCAACTGCCACATTAACAATTAATACCGCACCAGCCATTACCACTCAACCCTCTGCTCCAAGTTCTACTTGCACCAGCAGTGGCACTCAAACCCTAAGTGTTGCAGCTACTGGAACAGGCTTAACCTATTCTTGGAGAAAGGGAGGAGTAGCGATTACCAATGGAGGAGTTTTTTCAGGTCAAGGAACTAATACATTAACCTTAACAAATCCTGTGATTGCAGATGCCGGTAGTTACGATGTAGTGATTAGTGGGACTTGTCCTTCTCCTGTAACTTCCAATGCAGTTAATGTAACTGTAAATCCATTGCCGCAAGGCAGTATTGCCGGTAACACTATTTGCTCAGGCAACCAAAGTCAATTTACCTTTACCGCAAGCACAGGTATAGGGCCATTTACATTAATCGTTGGAGGTACAACCTATACCAATGTGATAAGCGGCACGTCTTTTAATGGTCCATCGCCAACTACTACTACTCCGTACACATTAACCTCTATTACTGATGCCAATGGTTGTGTGAGAACAACAGGCATAACCGCAGCAACAGCTACTGTAACTGTAAACACAGCACCCTCAATTATCACTCAGCCACTGCAGCCAGCAGCAACTTGCACAGGTTCAGGTACACGCACCATTTCTGTTCTTGCTACCGGAACTGGACTAACCTATTCTTGGAGAAAAGATGGATTAGCTGTTGCTAACGGAGGAATATATTCCGGACAAGGCACAAATACATTGACAATAACCAATCCTGTGGTGGCAGATGCAGGTAGTTATGATGTTGTAATCAGTGGAACTTGCACACCTGATGTTACTTCTAATGCAGTATTATTAAATGTGAGCGCCACACCAACAGCCAGCGGCACAGGTCCTTTACAAACTTGTGAGAATGGAGCTATCACCGTGAGTGGAGTCAGCGCAACTAATGGCACTATCTCTTGGAGCATTCTTAACGGGAATGGCAATTTAGCTAACACAAGCACCTTAACACCAACCTATACGCCAGTGGCAGCTGATGCGGGGACAACGGTTGTATTAAGACTTTCTGTATCAAATCCTCCTTGTGCCGATGCAATTTATGATCAACAAATTCAAATTAGACCTAGGCCTACTTTAAGCACAGCTGCTGTCAACATCTGCACAGGCAATCCTTTTCAACAAATTGATGTTGTGTCGCCTCAACCAAATACAGATTATAAATGGTCGCCAGTCAATGATTTATATCTTGATATGGGATTAACTGTTCCTTACACTTTAGGAACAGCCGCATCAACAGTATGGACTGCTCCTTTTGGAAACGTAACCTACAATGTATCTGCTACTAATACAACAGATAATTGCGTTACTGGTGCCACACCAGTAGCAGTGACCGTTTGTCCAGCTGCCAATGATGCCATCTGTCAAGCTCTTCCTGTAAATGTGACAAGCACCGCAACTTTTGTAAATTACAGCTTAACAGGATCTACTCCATCAATATTTGCTGCTTGTGCACCTGTGGCCAGAGATATTTATTTCTCTGCAGTGGTTCCTGCCAATGGCGAGATTAATGTAATCACCTTAGCGGGCAATAATAGTAATGCTTCATTAAATATTGTGAGTAGTGTAGTACAAATTTTAACTGGAGCTTGTACTTCACCAACAGCGGTATATTGTGATGCTAATGGAGGTGCAGGCAATATGAGCTTTGCTCATGCCAGTGGTTTAAGCCCTGGATCAACTGTTTATATTCGTTTAGCAAGAACAGGTGGCCTTTCAAC
The DNA here is from genome assembly GCA_044374175.1 of Bacteroidia bacterium. Taxonomy (GTDB): domain Bacteria; phylum Bacteroidota; class Bacteroidia; order UBA4408; family UBA4408; genus CAIKXD01. The sequence continues at coordinate 17,029 of JBILPB010000004.1, forward strand.
TGCACAATTTGTGAGAATGGCAGTTACAAACGGTTTGATTTGGACAGCAGCAGCAGATGACGACTTTAATAATCCAGCCAACTGGCATGGAGGTGATGCTACTGCTTTAACAAAACCAGATGCGACAATTTCTGCTATCATTCCATCAACCGTAACAAAACCTAAATTATACGCTAATAGCACAGTAAGAGGCATGAACTTTACAACTGGAGCGCCTTACTTTGTTTCTCCAGGAATCAATTTAAATGCATTTACCTTAAATGTAAAAGGCTCTTGGTTAGTAGGTCCTTCAGTAGCTTCAACTTTAGTTTTAGATTGCAATGGAACGGTAGAATTTAATGGGTCAGGGGCTTCGGCTCAAACCATTGGAGGCAAAAATACCTTTGGTAATTTAACGGCCAACAATACTGTTGGAGGTATAACTTTGAATGCAAGCACTGGTGTTACTTGTATTTTAAAAACAACTGCTGGTACCTTGAATAGTGCTGGTAATTTAATACTGCGCTCAAATGCTACTACAACAGCTTTGGTAGATCCTCTTGCTGGCACTGTAAATGGGAATGTGAGTGTTGAGCGTAAAATTGGTACAACATCTGGCTATCATTATTTATCGAGTCCAGTGGCTAATGCCTTTGTTAACAATACGGTTAATGGTTGGCGCGATGATTTTACAATTCTTTCGGCTCTTGATGGTTTAGTATTTATACCAGGCAATACCTATTCAACCTTGCCTACTGTTTGGGAATACAATGAACCTAATTTAAATCCAAACGCAGCATATGGATGGATTGCTGCTACAGCAGGTGATGATGAGATTAAACCTTTGAAAGGTTTTGCATGTGTTGTAACAGGAAATACGGTAGTTGATGTAGTAGGAGCTTTAAACAATGGCACCATAGCCGGAGGTTATAACATTACAAGAACAACTGGAACTGGTGTTGGCGAAGGCTTAAATGCCATAGGAAATCCTTATCCATCACCTATAAGTTGGAATGCCTTTAGAGCTTTACCAGCAAATAGTGGCTTGCTATCAACAAGTGGCTATCAGGCTTTCATCTCTTCGGGAGGATATAACGGTGCTTATGGTAGCTGGGATGGCGCTGTTGGTTCACCTGTGAGTGTTACAGATAAAATAGCTTCATCACAGGGAGTTATGATTACCGCTTTGGCCACCGGAAATATCAATGCTGCAAACAGCGTTCGTTTAACTAGTGCTGCCGATTTAAATGCAACCTTCTTCAATGGTTACAATAGCGTTCCTGATTTAATGAGAATAGAAGTGCAAGGCAATGCTTATACGAATGAAACCGCTATTTATTTTGATCCAACAGGAAATGATGTTTTTGATATTCATCGTGATGCAAGGTTGATTTATACACCAGTAGCTGGCGTGCCAAATATTTATTCGAAAATAGATAACACCCCATTAAATATCAATGTAATGGGTAAACTAGATATGGATAAAGTGGTTTCATTAGGCGTAAAAATACAAACAGCAGGTACTTATAATTTAGTGGCAACAGATATGACAACATTTGCTCCATCTGTAATTGCTTATTTAGAAGATACACAAGCTGGAACCATGACTAACTTACGCACTAATCCATCTTACAATGTTACTTTACCAGTAGGAGAAATCAACAATCGTTTCTACTTACATTTCCATCCAGCGGTTGAGTTAAATACAATCAATGAAACATGCGCAGGTAACGATGGTAAATTATTGATTAACTATCCTACCACAAATACAGTAGATATTATCATTAAAGATGAAAACGGGAATGTGGTAAGCACACAAAACAACTTAACAGGAACAGTAACCATCAACAACTTGCTTTCAGGAAATTATGTAGCTGAAATGACTTTTGGTGTAGCTCCAAATATTTACACAACTGCTGACTACTTCACAGTAGCTGGTGGAAATGCAGTGTTTGCTAACCTAAGTGCTAGTGCTACTTCAGTAGATATGAATGCAAATACAACAGTTAACTTTACTGCAACCGCTCAGGGAGCAACTAGCTTTAACTGGAACTTTGGAGATGGCACTGTTGTAACAAATGGTCCAGCTAACATGGCTCATACCTTTGCATCAGTAGGTACTTATACTGTAACTTTTGAAGCTAGCAACGGCATTTGTAATACAGTAGCAACTACAACGGTAGAAGTTACAAATGCTACAGGTTTAGTGGCTATCAATAACAGCAAATTGCAAGTTGTTGGTGTTGGAAGCAAAGTAACAGTTCGTTTTGGCAACAAAATGGAAGGTACAGGCAACATCGAAGTCATTAATATGTTAGGCGAGGTAGTAGCTCATCTTGACAATGTATCAATGAAAGGCACAAGAGAAATCGAAATGTCAAACATTGCTGCTGGTCAATATTTAGTTAAAATAACTAACGGTAATAAATTGTATACTGATAAGGTTTTCTTGAGCCGTCAGTAGTAAAAAACATTGTAATTGTTTAAATTCAATGGTAAGCAAAACCCTGAAGTTTTTTCTTTAGGGTTTTGTTTTTTGATAAAGAAATTATTTATTTTAGGTGACTCAATTAACTCATTTTGACTTTCATTATTTCTAGAATACATATTTTTCAGTTTTATGTAATATTACTACCTTTTATTGCACAAGCCAGATTTTCTGATGTTTCAAACGAAATTGAAACGAAGATTTCTTTAATAAAAGTCGAGAAAGAAGATACAAGCGAAGTAAACAGACTTAATGCTATTGGTTTAAAATTAAAGAAAAAAGGCGATTTTAAGGATGGTCTGAAAATTACCCAACAAGCTATCAATATTGCACGCAAAATAAACTATGATAAAGGACTAATAGATGCCTATATTAATGAGGTTGGATTGTATGAAGCACTTGGTAACAATCAACGTGCAAAGGAAAGCTTAAATAAGGGATTTAATATTGCAAAAAAAATTAAGTATAAAAAAGGATTAGTCTTACTTTATAGAAATTCGGGAGTACTTAATATTGTAGAAAATAATTACCCGAAAGCAATCGAAGACTTTTATAAATCGCTAAAAATAGCTGAGGAAATAAACTATAAAGATGGTATTACCTATGCATACAATAATATAGGAAATCTTAACTTTGAACAGGGCAATTATGGGGAAGCGAAAAAAAATTACCTCAGCACATTAAAGCTTTCAGAAGAGTTAAAAGATTCTTTCAGTTTGGGCTATGCTTATAACAACCTAGGTTATGTTGCAAGCAAATTAGGGAAGTATTCGGAAGCAATGGAATTTTACAAAAAGTCAATTGATATAAAAGAAAAAACAGGTGATAAACGAGGCATTTGTAATGTAAAAAGAAATATTGGAGATATAAATCAGGCAACAGGAAATTACAAAGACGCATTGATTGAATATAATGAAGCATTAATGATTGCTACTCAGATTAATGATCAGAAGGCGATCTCTGAAATATCTGTCAATTTAGGACGATTAAATTTGATGCTAAAAAATTATATTAAATCAAGAGAATATCTTCAAAAGGCATTAAAACTTTCAAATGAAATTGGAGGAAAGTTATTAAAGATTGAGATTTACAATTTACAATCAAAACTTGATAGCTGTGAAGGTAACTTTAAATCTGCTTTTGAAAATTCAAAGCTAGAGTTGATTTTAATGGACAGTATTAAAAATGAAAAATCAACACTTCAAATAGAACAACTTAAAATTCAGTACGAGACAGAGAAAAAGACCAAGGAACTTGCTGCATTGCGTTACGAAAATGAAATTCAAAAACAAAATACCTATCAAATGAATTTGCTGATTTTATTAATTACTGCAGCTTCTTTGTTCATTATTATTTTAATTGCTATTCAAAATATTAGCCGCAAGAAAGAGCTCATTATTGCAAAAAATGCACTAGAGCTTAAATCACTTGAAATACAAAAAGCAAAGGTAGAAGAACGTGTAAAGGTACAACGCGAAATTTCTGAGCAATATCATGATATTTTAGGGTATAAAATTACAAGCATTTTACTGATGTGCGAAAATGCCAAGAAAAATTTATTTGATGACAATAAGGTTTTGTATGATTTTGTAATTAGAATAGGAAATAAATTGAAAGAGGTTGCAGAAACAAATCGTAGCGGTATTATTGCCTTGTCTTCAGATTCAGATGAACTTGAGTCATTTATTGGAGAACTTCGTGCAGATTTAAGTGATTTAGCAGAAACTACTGGAAAGGAAATAAGTTTTCAAATCACTGAAAATATTCCTTCAATTACTGTTGAACCTGTCTTTAAATTTAACATCTCCGCTGCAATGAAGGAAGCAATAAACAACTCGTTAAAGTATGCAAACTGTGACTTTGTTGAAGTAAAAATTGAAGTTACAGAGCACATCTATAAGATTGCCATTTCAGATTCAGGCATTGGCATAAGCAACAATCAAAAAAAACATCATGGCTATGGCATGATTAATATGAAAAACCGTATTAAAAGCATTGGAGGAGCTATTTTTATTGATTCAAAGGAAGGACATGGTACTAAAGTAGTATTTGAAGGTGATTTTAATAGAAGTAATTTCACAAACGAAACATTCACTATTTAATTTATTAAGATGGAGGAGAATCCAATGATAAGCATAGTAATAGTTGAGGATGATATGGAAACTAGGAACTTAGTTGCAAACTATTTAGAATCTGTTCCACATTTTAAAGTCATTGAAACTTTTGGCTCTGCAGAAGCAACCGCTTTAAAATTTAATGAACTTGAAATTGATGTTTGCCTAGTTGATATTGGTTTACCAGGAATGAATGGAATAGAATGTATAAACAAACTTAAAGCAATAAAACCCAAAGTGAATTTTATTGTTTTTTCAACTGCCAATAATAATGAGCAACTATTTAATGCACTGGCGGCAGGGGCTACAAGCTATATCCTCAAGCATCAGATTTCAAAATTACAGCAAGCAATAGAAGATGCAGTTGAAGGAACAGGAACTTTTTCACCTGGAGTTATTAATCGTTTGAGAGACTATTTTCTTGGACTAAAGTCCGAAAATCAACTTGTAAAAAAACTAACAGAAAGAGAAATGGAGGTGCTTGTAATTGCAAGTAAAGGAAAGAGAAACAAAGAAATTGCTGCTGACCTGAATATTGATGAAACTACTGTTAAAAAGCATATGTCAAATATTATATCTAAGTTGCATGTTGGAAATAGAGTTGAGGCAATCAATATGCTCCTAGGGCATTAAAGACAATTTTACCATTGTATAAATTTGGAATGATATAGTGTTCTTAATTCACTTTAATCAAATTATCTTCTCCATCCTTGCCAATCAGTTGGTTCAATGGGTCAATTCCTGCTTTATATTGTTCATTATTCATCACAAATTTATAGGTCATTTTATTTTTAACCTTAGTTCAATTAATAAAAGCACATCAATTGATTAGTCTTCTATGTTTAACATTTTATAAATGATAATATTTAGCATAGAAAAATGATAGGGTTGATCCCCAATTATTGTTTTAACTTACCAATACTTCTCCAGTCATTTCAGCGGGTTGGTTAAGGTGCATCATTTTTAAAATGCTAGGCGCTACATCTGCTAAGCGACCGTTTTTGATATGTTTAAATTCATTACTCACTAAAATGCATGGCACAGGATTTAAGGAATGCGCTGTGTTGGGGCTTCCATCGTCATTCAACATAAAATCGGCATTACCATGATCAGCAATAATGATGAATGAATAGCCATGTTGCATGCCAGTTTGCACTACATCTTGTAAACACGCATCAACTGTTTCGAGGGCTTTTATAACTGCGCTAAAAACACCTGTATGCCCTACCATATCTGGATTGGCAAAGTTTAAACAAATAAAATCGGGCTGAACAGCTTTGATCGTTTTTACAATTTTATCTTTAAGTGGATTGGCACTCATTTCGGGTTGTAAATCGTAAGTTGCTACTTTGGGCGAAGGCTCCATGATGCGCATTTCGCCATCAAAGGCGGCTTCTCGTCCACCTGAAAAAAAGAAAGTAACATGTGGATATTTTTCGGTTTCAGCTGCACGCAATTGTGTTTTTTTGGCCGCTGCAATTACTTCGCCTAAGGTTTTACTGAGGTTATCTTTTTCGTAACATACGTGTACATTTTTGTAATTTTCATCATAGCGGGTCATTGTGGTGTAATGCAGTTTCAAGGTATGCATGTCATGCTCAGGCATCTCTTTTTGTGTAAGTACTTCGGTAATTTCTCTGCATCTATCAGTACGAAAATTAAAGCAAATTACAGCATCATTTTCTTGCATAATTCCATCTGAAATGATATTACAAGGTTTAATAAATTCATCAGTTACCTCATTGTTATATGAGGCCATTATTGCTTCTTGAGCCGTATTAAATTTATTGCCTTTGGCGTGTAATAATAAATCGTAAGCCAATTTTATTCTTTCCCATCTTTTATCTCTATCCATGGCATAGTAGCGGCCACAAACAGAAGCAATTTTTGCTGTGGAATTTATTTGAGCGAGGTAATTTTCGAGTGCTTGAATAAATCCTAAACCGCTTTTAGGATCAGTGTCGCGGCCATCCATAAAGGCATGAATATAAACCTCTTTTAGCCCCATTGTTTTTGCCATATCGCAAAGTGCATACACATGTTTATTACTGCTATGCACGCCACCATCACTTATTAAGCCCATCAAATGTAAGGCTTTATTATTTTCGAGGGCATATTGCATGGCAGTTTTTAGCGCCTCGTTCTTAAAAAAACTTTGGTCTTTAATGGCTAAATTTATTTTAACTAAATCTTGGTAAACCACACGACCTGCACCTATGTTAAGATGTCCAACTTCTGAGTTGCCCATTTGTCCTTCGGGCAAGCCCACATCCTCGCCACAAGCCATGAGCTGACTATTGGGATATTGTTTCATTAATGAGCGATAAAAAGGCACGTTAGCATGTGCTACTGCATCAGATTTTGAACCATTTCCTAAACCCCATCCATCTAAAATTATTAGTGCTGTTTTACTCATTTTTATGCGTTGTTTGTGCTATTTAATTGAATTGTAAATATTGTTCCTTTTGGTTGATTGGCGGCTATTTTGATAGTGCCTTGATGCATTTTCACTAAATTTTTTACGATATATAAACCAAGCCCTGTGCCTTTGGTATTGCGTGTTTCTTCATTACCAGAACGATAAAATTTATTAAAAACCATTTGTTCTTCGGAAGTAGAAATACCTATGCCTTGATCTTTAATGATGAGTGTAATAATATCATTTTCTTTTTTTAAAATAACATCAATTGTACTTTGTGCAGGTGAGTATTTACTGGCGTTATCGAGTAAATTTGTAATGATAGATGTAAAGGCCATAGCATCACCCTTAATTTTAATATCAGGAATTATATCGGTATTTATTTGATGATTTTTGAGTAATGCTATTTTCAAATTATCGATTATTTTTTGACACAAGGCTGATAGGTTGAAATTTTCTTTTTGAATAAGATAGGCACTACTTTCAATGCGATTCGCTAATAATATTTTTTCTACCAAGGCATCTAATCTTTCGGTTTCTTGTAAAGCCTGATTTAATACAAACTCTTGCTTGTCTTGCGATAACTGGTGCTTAAGCAATGTTTCTATTTGCAAACGGGCGGAGGCTATTGGTGATTTTAATTCATGTGTGATAGAGAGCATGAAATTTTTTTGCTGTTTGCTCAACTCAAATTCCTTTTTGAAAGTATTTCTTGTGCGATAAATTCCTAAGCCTAAAATAAGTGCAAACACAGTTCCTTCACCAGCAATCATAAGCCAACGCTTGTGTAATTTAGCATTGAGTTGTTCTTGTGCAATTACTAAATCATCTGCATTTTTATTGGTGTATACTTCAATTTTTAGTTTTAAATCATGTACCTCTTTGTTGAGGTTGGTAATCATGTATGCCCACCAACAAAATTGTAACAACACATAAATTACTAGTAAGTAAAATTGTAGCAAAACCTTGCTCGAAGTGTTGTTGGGCTTCATTTAAAAATTATTATTCGCCTTTAAAAACGGGGGATCTTTTTTCTAAAAAAGCACTTACACCTTCGTTATAATCATAGGTTTCAGCGGCTTTCACTTGTAATTCGCCTTCAGCTTCCAATTGCCTTTCTAGGCTATTTGTTGCCGATATATACACCAATTGTTTGGTGTAGGCCAATGCTTTGGTTGGCATAGCAGCAAGCTTATGCGCTAATGCTAATGCATCTTCCATTAATTTATCGGCAGGTGTAACTTTGTACAACATACCCATTTGCAAGGCGTCATTGGCGCTTACTTTATCGCCTAACATCATTAGGGCTAAAGCTCTTTGAGTGCCAATTAATCTTGGTAAAAAGAAAGTTCCACCACTATCAGGTATTAATCCTATTTTACTGAATGCTTGAATAAAAGAAGCTTGTTCGGAGGCAATTACAATATCGCATGCCAATGCAATATTTGCTCCGGCACCAGCTGCAACACCATTTACAGCACAAACAATGGGTTTTTCGATGTGCCTTAATCTTGTGATAATTGGATTATAATGTTCGACCACAATATTTTTAATGCCTGGGCCTGAGTCGTCAATTGCTTCAGATAAATCTTGACCTGCACAAAATGCTTTTCCGTTACCTGTAATAAGCACCGCTCTTATATTGCTATTATGCCTTGCTTTATCAAGCTCTGCTTGCAGCGACAAGGCCATTGTTCGGTTAAAACTGTTTAAAACATCCGGTCTATTCAACTTAATAATTTGAACATTGCCATCAATAGTTACTTCAATTCCTGAGTTCATATTTTTTTATAATTATAGACATTTAAAATAGTCGAAAGGCTCCATGCATTGTTTGCATTTGTAGAGTGCTTTGCAAGCAGTGCTTCCAAATTGATTAATCATTTCAGTATCCGCTGAGCCACATTGAGGGCATTTTACAACGCGCTCTGCCTTTCCTAACAATACCGCTTTGTTGACTGAGGTTTTTTCGGGTGGTGCAATGCCATAGGTTCTTAATTTTTCTTTGGCAGCGTCTGTAATCCAGTCGGTAGTCCATGCTGGAGAGAGCACAGTGTTTATTTTATAATTAGTAAGCAAGTGTTTTTCAGCAATTTTTTTGATGTCGTTTTCGATATGCTGCATGGCAGGACAACCAGTGTATGTTGGGGTTATGGTAACATTAAGGATATTATTTTCTAAACTTATATTTTTTAATATCCCTAATTCTTCGATGGTAATCACAGGAATTTCAGGATCTGGAATTGCCTTAATTTCATTTATAATAGCTTCTTGTTGTGGTGTCATTTGCATTTAAAATTCACTACAAAATTAACATAAAGATGCTTCAATGTAAAGAAAAATTGAGGGAAATTTGTTTTAGTGTTTCAATTTAAATTTATTGATTTTCAACACTTACATTTGCATGATGAATATGATGGGACCGGACGCCAATTTACTTTTGCAACTTACAACAATACGCATGCCTTTTGGAAAGTATAAAGACAGTTTTATTTATAAACTTCCGGTTTCATACTTAGAATGGTTTCAGAGAAAGGGATTTCCGAAAGGAAAGCTAGGAATTTTACTTCAAACGATGTATGAAATTAAGTTGAATGGGTTAGAATATTTGCTACAACCCTTATTAGATAAAAAGTAAGCATTATTATTTTACTGCTTAGCTCTTTTTTTTCGCTAGCTATTGTAATATTTTTTAAACGTTCTTATTTTAACATATGATGCATTTGTAACAAGTGAAAACTTTTGTGAACTTAATTATGCATTTTAAACTTACTTAGCTAAGTGATGTATCGTGGTTCTTATTTTATAACGCACATATTATCATTATTAATTTCAAAATAGCCAGCAATTCTCTCAATCCAAAACAGTCGGTGAACACTTGATATTATTATAAAATTTTGTTGACCAACGATTCCTACAGCATAATTTGGGTTAAAAAAGTTCTTGTAAAAAATATAATAAAAATCATTGTTGTCCGATAAAAAAATAGAAGGAAGTAATTAAACTTCCTTCCTTTTTGTAGTTTTGTTTTCGCTAAAAAAATCAATCTACATGACCAAAACTACACATTTTTTTGGGAATTCGGTTTTCGGACAGCTGATTTCCTTAATTGGTTCAAGTATTATTTCTAAAGCAGTCCAAGAATGTAATTCAGATTACTATGTAAAGAAGTTTACTACAAAAGATCATCTCATAAGCATGCTATTTTGTACTGTTGCTAAATGTGTTTCACTTCGTGAAGTCTGTGGAGCTATGTTAGGTTTGTCAGGTAAAACAGAACATTTTCAACTTAGTCATATTCCCAAAAAAAGTACACTGGCTGATGCAAATGAAAGACGGGATGTAGAGGTGTTTGGCAAAATTTACGAAGGTTTGCTAAAAAAATATGGTCATCTTTTATCGGACAGCCGAATTAAAGCAGTCATTAAAAAGCAAATTAAATTATTTGATAGTACTACTGTAAGCCTCTTTCACGACATCCTAAAATGCGTAGGAAGGCCTGCTCAAAATGGTAAAAAGAAAGGGGGAATTAAAGTTCACACCGTTATCAATGTAGATGAAATGGTTCCTGATCTAATTTGGTTTACAGAAGCTGCAAAACATGATCATATTTTGTTAGAGAAATTAAAACTGGATAGCAATACAATTTATGTGTTTGATAAAGGGTATAATGATTATAAAGCCTTTAAACTATTTAGTGAAAATAAAACAGGTTTTGTTACCAGAATAAAAGATAATGCAGTTTACCAAACAGTTGAAATCAACGAACTAGATGAGCATATTCACTCAGGAGTATTACAAGATGAAATAATAGAAATCAACGTAAAGGAAAATGGAACTGAAAGCAAATTAAAGTTGCGAAAAATCAGATTTTACGATCGTGTATTAAAAAGAGAGTTTGAGTTTTTAACTAATTTATTCGAGATGAGACCTGATTTGGTTTCCGCAATCTATAAACTACGCTGGCAAATTGAAATATTATTCAAACAATTGAAACAAAATTTCCCACTTAAGTATTTTTTAGGCGATAACGAAAATGCTATTAAAATCCAGATATATTGTGCCTTGATAACAAATTTATTGATGACCGTGATTCAAAAATCAGTAAAAAGATCATGGGCGTTTTCAAATTTGGTGAGCTTTTGCAGGATACACTTATTCAACTACATTCATTTATTGTTGTTCCTTGAAAATCCAGATAAAGATTGGCAAAAACAAAAAAATGAAGCTGGGCAATATGCGCTTTTTTAGGGGGCTTGATTTTTAAAAAACCTAAACTGGGTTTGAAAACAATTGAAAATCAATTACTTGAAAAAGCTAAAATTCATTTTTGTACTTTTAGCGGACAACAATGATACTTAAAATAGTTTTACCATGATTCAAAGAAAAGATTTTACAATTTTCGTTCTAACTATAGAAACAAAAAAGCCACATATTTATATTTTTGTATTTTAGCCGCTCAAATCAAAAAGAAAGAATTTATGGCAACCATGTTAGATTTTGAAAAACCAATATCGGATTTAATAGAGCAGCGCGAGAAAGTGGAGCAAGTGGCCGCTAAAAGTGGTGTTGATGTTTCTAAAACAATCAAAGACTTAGACGATAAAATTAAAACTGCCAGAAAACAGGTGTACGATAATCTCACCCCTTGGCAAAGAGTAATGGTTAGTCGTCATCCTGATAGGCCTTATGCTATTAGTTATATCAATGCCTTGAGCGATAACACCTGGATTGAATTACATGGCGATCGTACGGTAAAAGATGATAAAGCGATGGTTGGTGGTTTTGGCAGTTTGGATGGTAGAACAGTAATGTTTATTGGACAGCAAAAAGGCATCAATACAAAAATGCGCCAATACCGTAACTTTGGCATGCCAAATCCAGAGGGTTACAGAAAGGCTTTACGCTTAATGAAATTAGCTGAAAAATTTAATAAACCCATTGTTACATTTATTGATACGCCCGGTGCCTACCCGGGATTGGAAGCCGAAGAGCGCGGCCAAGGCGAAGCCATTGCACGCAATTTAATTGAAATGGCACAATTAAAAGTGCCAGTAATTTGCATCATTATTGGCGAAGGTGCCTCTGGAGGAGCCTTAGGTATTGGCATTGGCGATAAAGTATTGATGTTAGAAAACACCTGGTATTCGGTAATTTCGCCTGAATCATGCTCTTCTATTTTATGGAGAAGTTGGGATTTTAAAGAAAGAGCTGCTGAAGCGCTAAAATTGACTGCTACCGATATGTATGCCAATAAATTAGTTGATGGAATTATTAAAGAACCACTCGGAGGAGCGCATACCAACATTCCTGAAGCGCATAAAATTGTGAAGGCAGAAGTTAAAAAACAACTCGAAAAATTAGATGCTTTAACTCCAGATCAAAGGATTGATAAAAGAATAAAAAAATTCTGCGCCATGGGCGTTGTTATTGAATAAATATCATTTTTAAACCAACTCATAAATAAGATGAAATTACTTCAAGGGAAATCGGCATTAATTACAGGAGCCTCTAGAGGCATTGGTAAAGGAATAGCTTTAAAATTTGCCGAGCATGGCGCCAATGTGGCTTTTACCTATCTTTCTTCTGTTGAGAAAGGCATTGAGTTAGAAAATGAATTGAAGGCTTTTGGCGTAAATGCCAAAGGTTATCGTTCTGATGCTGCCGATTTTAAAGCTGCAGATGAATTGATTACTCAAATGGTTGCTGATTTTGGTACTATTGATATCGTTGTAAACAATGCTGGCATCACCAGAGATGGTTTGTTAATGCGTATGTCAGAAGAAAATTTTGATGAAGTAATTAAAACCAATTTAAAATCGGTCTTCAACATTACTAAAGCAGTGCAAAAAATTATGTTGAAACAAAGAAGAGGTTCAATCATTAATATTAGTTCTGTGGTGGGTGTGAAGGGCAATGCAGGACAAGCGAATTATGCCGCTTCAAAGGCTGGTATCATTGGGTTTACAAAATCGGTAGCTTTAGAATTAGGCTCCAGAAATATACGTTGCAATGCTGTGGCTCCTGGTTTTATTGAAACAGAAATGACAGCCGTGCTTGACGAAAAAGTAGTGCAGGGTTGGCGAGATGCTATTCCTTTAAAAAGAGGTGGTAATGTTGATGATGTGGCCAATTTATGTGCTTTTTTAGGTAGTGATATGAGCGGTTATATAACTGGCCAGTGCATTAATGTATGTGGTGGTATGCTAACTTAAGGAGTGTTTAAAAAGTATTTTATTGTTAAATAATATTGATCTTCTGCTATATAGTTAGTGAGAATTATTTTTTACAATTTACTGCAAGTGCACTCTAAAAAATATTTATAGTCAGGCTTGAACACCATTTGAAATTCCACAATCTTATATTTCAAAATTCTTATTGTTCAGTCTCATCTATTTAATGATTCATATTTTAATCTATCAATTCCCTGATTTAATATATTGAATGCCACGCTCTATTATATCATCAAAACCACTATTAACAGTGCTGTCTTGCATCCAAATGGTAACATCTGGAGGTATCCCATTTTCAAAGTTTTTACCATCAGGTGTTAAGGTTTTAGTCACCGAAAAACGATAAGTCCAGGCATTGGGCAATTGACCACCATTGGGCACACCTAAGCCACCTCCTGTAGTATCGCCAATTAGTTTTACATAAGGAAAGTTTTTCATCGCCAAGGTAAAAAATGATGTCGCACTATAGCAACTCCTATTGGTTAAAAGTGCAATGCGCTTGGTAAATTGTTTATTGCCTTTGGGCTCAACAAACAAATCATTACCCTGGTCAAAAGCATCGAGAGCAACACCATTCTTTGCAAAAGTGCGATATGCTAACCTTTTACTATCTGCAAACCGACCAGCTAATGCAAATACATTGGAAGAGGAACCACCACCATTGCTTCGCACATCTAGTAATAATCCATCACAGGCTTGCATTTTATTTAATACATAGTCTAAATCTTCGGGATATAATTTTTCACTGAAAGAAGTATAACGGATATAACCTATTTTTAATCCCAGTGTGTCTAGTATACAATTGTCGAGCGCGCCCGTACTTTGCATATTAGCGCCATTACGCATCAGGTATTTGGTAAGTACCAAACGAGAATTAAAATTTTGAGGACTATTTAAAAAAATAGGGTAGTAGTTTGATACATCAAAAGGAGCAATCAAATTGGCATGTCCATCGCGCAATTCATTCATCATATTGGCACAAACTTTAAAAAGTGCTTCTTGCTCCATGCCATCATATACTTGGCTTTGGTATTTATTTTTAATGCTGTTCCAATCTAATTGTTTGTATTCAATAAAGGAATATTTACTATTGATTTCGTTCCATAAATAGTTGAAAACAGCTGTTGCATTATTACTTGTTTTTTTGTTGTTTACCAATTTATTGCAACTGAAAAAAAGCATAGAAAAAAAAAGCAAAATCAAATATTTATGTTTCATTTTACATGGCATTTAAACGTGTGTGCAAGCTTATTTGAAAACCTGTTTGGCTTACTTTATATGCTTTATTTTCTACTTTGAAGTTTTCGAAATTCCATAAATATTGGAGAGAAATTCTTGTGCTATTTTTTAAAAAATATTCAAAAGCCAAATTGCTATTCAAAGCAAAAAAATGATTTATTGTATAAAATTTATAATTACTAATTACTTCTTGCACCACAGTGTTTTCATAGGCATTTCCCGAACCATCATGTAATTTTCTTATAGCATTAAATGGGGGTCTTGATACACCCGCAAATAAAGGAACTGCAAGTTGATAGGCTAAACGCATGGAGCGCTGTTTTTTAAACAATTTACGTTGTGGGTTTTCTTTGATTGAAAGCCATTTTTCAAAATGAATAATAGGTGATAAGGTATTGCTAAAATTATAGGTTATACTAGCGTTTTGTAATTGAATGTTCTGCCTATAATCACTTTGATGAGCCAACTGCCAACCTGCGCGTGTTTTAATATTTTTGAATTGAATCCTGTTAATTAAATAACAAGTTGATACACCCAAATTAACATGTGTAAGCGCTGATGAATATTGTTTTGGTTGAATAGAATTATATAAATTGGCTTTACTCCAATGGGTATAAAATGAAGTTATTCTTTCCTTTTTTCTTCTTTGTAAACCTAAGCTTGCTCCAGCACCAATACCCTTGTATACTAGGGGTGACACCATGGTTTCTAATTGTGCAAACTGATTTAAATGGACGCTGGTTATTAAGTATGTTTCTTTTACTGGGACATAAAGTAAAATAACTTCACGCTTAATTTCATTGTCAACTTGCGCCATCACACAAATTGAAATTAAATTCAAAAAACAAATTAAAATATATTTGCGCACTGCAAGAAATATTTACTCTTTCACAATTTTTAAAGTGCTTAACTCTTTGCTAGTATTTACTCTTGCAAAGTAAATGCCATTTCCACTTTCGCTGATATTAATATTGATAACAGTTAATCCGGCATTAATTTGCTCCACAGAATTTTTAATTATTCTTCCTGTAATATCTGTAATGATAAGGCTAGCGAAATCATTTTCCTTTGAAATAATTTCTAATTGATAATGGCCATTGCCTGGATTTGGAAAAATATGGCAAGGTAATGAGGCTGTGCCATTTTTTACTGATAGCACACCTAGCAAGGAGGCCATAGCGCCATATGCATTTACTTTGCCATGTCCCCAAATAGTACTTCCCGAATCAGGAATTGCACCTGTTTTACTATCTAAAATGGCTGTGCTAAAAAGTAAATCTTTTACTTCTGTAGGATTTAATGTACTGTCCACTTGTAATAACAGCGCCACAATGCCACTCACAGCTGGGCTCGACATAGATGTACCACCTGCTACAGCATAACTGTAAGTTTGCCCATTGATAGGCGATACAGCACTCGCAATTACTGAACTGTAATCGGTGCCACCAACAATATAGGTTGAATCTACACCACTTACAGAAGAAGCAACAACAAGCCCTGGGCCTGCAATATCAGGCTTCACACGACCATCGGCTGTTGGTCCTTTGCTACTAAAAGAAGCAATGGCGCCCTTGGTATATCCTTGATAAGTTAAACTTTGCCCTGAAATATTTGTAAATGTTGGTTTGCTATTATAGGCGGCTACTGCAAGCGCTTTTTCAGTGCTCACTAAATCACCACAAGTCATTAAATTATCACCGTTAACGGCCCATGTATAAATTGTTTTTGCAAAGGTGCCATAATGCCCCGAAGTATTAATGACTATACCTTGCCACATGTTTACTGTGCCACTGTTGCTTGTGATACTTACAAGAAGTCTATCTGTTACTCTTGTGTAAAGTTGCACCAACATGTGTGGTTTGCCATTAAACTCACTTGCAACCGTTGTAATGGTAATAAAACAGGTGTCGCCATTACTACCAATCAAATTATATTGATGGGTTGAATCATCCAAACATATGGTTGCTGTACTGTCAATTTTATTATAACCAGTGTATAAGCTAAAATTCATGCAAAATGATTTACCTGCCTCGCCCCAAATATCCAATTGATTTTTTTTGTCGGTCAAGGTTGTTGGGAAAGTGCAAACAGTATGCACACTGGTATCTGCGGATGTAAAGGTCTTTTTTAAATGAATCGTATTACCACCATTATTTCCACCCGATAGTACAAATATTTTACCAGGTCCAACTAAATTATTGCAAGCCTGACTAAATAAAGAAGTTCCATCTCTTGGCCCCAATGGACAGCCCCAGCTGAGGTTTGCCACTGCAGGTTTATTTACTGCATCGGCATAATTAAAAACATAATTAATGCCATCTAAAAAATCAACACTACCTGTATTAAGCCAGTGTGCAGCAGATGGGTAAATGGCCACAGCCACCAGTTCACTTTCAAAAGCCATGCCTCTGAAACGTTTATTATTGGCACTACTTCCACCGCCAGAGCCACCTGCAATGCCCATCACATGGGTTCCGTGAGTGGTTTCGGTAACATCATAATGTTTGTTCCAGATACTTAATGAATCACTATACTCTGAGCCAAAACCAAAGTTGATGGGCGCTGTGCCTGTGTTGTTTTTTTGCTCCCAAACCCTTTTAATTCTATAGTGCGTGAGTGTTGTATCAAAAAAGGTGGGATGTGTATAATCAAAACCTGCATCAACAATACCAACAACTACATTCTTTCCTGTATAAGATTGCGGCAAATAAATGCCCTGATGCACCGAATCAACTCTTGTTACTTTTCTTGCTGTATCTAACTCAGGATAACATGGTTGATCCATATCGATATATTGTATACCTTGTGTTTTTACAAATTGATGAATAGCATTTAATGGGATTTTGGCGGTCCAAATATCTTTGGCTTTGGTGCCAATTTTTATGCCTTGTTGCGTAAGTTTTGAAGCATCAAAATAAGGCTCAACTTTCATGATGGCATTTACATAAATAACATTTTGTTGATTCATACTGTATACATATTGCTCTAAAACTTTATCCTTATTTTGTTTAAGATTATTGAGAAACAAATATTGTTTTACTGCTGCTGATAATTGAGGTGCACTATTTTGTGCATGCATATTACTAGTGATAAATAGGAGGAAAAAGAAAGAGGTGTATATTTTATTCATATCAATGATTTTTTTAAGCATGTTCAAAAGTAAGAAAATGATTGAATCTAAAAGGAATAAAAAACAAAAAGGCAGCACTGTTTTTCAGTGCTGCCTTTTTAAAATACATTTGAAAAAAAACTGAAGCTTATTTTTTAGCCTTTAATAATTCAATTTCTTTTTTCAAAAGTTCAATTTGTTCTTGTTGCTCTTGAATTGCTTTAGTTAAAACAGGTATCAATTCATTATATTTCATAGCATAAGGATCTGTAATTGCTGGTATTGGTTTACCATTAGCTTTTGCATTTGCTAATTGTTTTTCAGTAGTAAAACTATGCACTACTGCTTCCGGTACAACTTTTTCTACTTCCTGCGCAATAAAACCAATTTCTTTTCCAGTACCATCTTTAGGGTTAATCCAGTTGTAACTAACAGGACGTAATTGCATTACTTTAGATAAACCACTTTCTAAACCATTGATGTTTGTTTTTAAACGAGCATCCGAAGTTTGAATTACACCATTACCTGAGTAAATATTTCCCCAACGGTAAATAGGCGTACCTAATTCAGTTAAATTGTCGTCCCAAGGCTCAATATCATTGTCGGCTTTGTTAATCCAATGACCAATGAAATTAGCACCATCATTGTTGAAATAAGTAGCAGCAAAACCTTGATTAGCAAAAGTAATTACAGAGTCGGTTGCTAATCCAGTCTTCCAAGTAATTGCGGGATTTGCTGTTCCTAAATTATCTCCAATAACTATGTTATTTACACGAACATCAAATTGTTGACGAGGCGTGTTGGTAGCAATACCAATCTTATTTCCGTTATCATAAAATCTAGAATCTCCACCAGTTGTTGCACCGGTAAATTTTACCAAATTATTTGTTGTTCCGTTAATGTTAGCACTTCCGGGTGCTCCAGCAGGTCCTTGTGCTCCAGCTGCACCATTGGCGCCAGCTGCACCCTGAGGTCCTTGTGGTCCTTGCGGTCCTTGTGGTCCTTGCGGTCCTTGTGGGCCTTGCGGGCCTTGGGCACCGGCTGCTCCAGGTGCGCCATCATTTCCATTTGCCCCGGCAGGTCCAGCAGGTCCTTGTGCACCAGGTGCACCATCATTTCCATTTGCCCCGGCAGGTCCTTGTGCTCCAGGTGCACCATCATTACCATTTGCGCCAGCAGGTCCCTGTGGTCCTTGTGGACCAGGAGTTCCACCATTGGCTGCATATAAAGCATAAGGTACAGATAATAACTCAGATGTTCCCATCAAAGCATAATTTGAACCACCTGCAGCATCTAATTCTACTTTTACAAAATAAGGACCATTGGCCCAGTTAATACCATTCATCGTGCCCGATACCACAGTACCAGCACCAATTGCTAAATTAGCCAATCCATAGGCATTGGTTGATAAATTGTGTGTTTCGGAATACACTGATGTACCAGAAGCACTGCCTTGTAAAACGCTTAAACGAAAGCTCACTGCAGTGTTTGGTAAAGTATTACCACTGTTATCTCTGGCCACAGCCTGATAGTTAATTTTATTTGGTGATTGAGCAAAGATGGCAGCACTGCACATCATAGCCATAGCAACGGTTAGGAAAATTTTTTTCATGTTTAAAATTAGTTTTGTTTAATGATTGAAATACTTTGTTGTTTTGAATTTTGATTTAATAAACTAATGGTATACTGACCAGAAGCTAAACCTTGAAATGAAATGTTTGGATTAGCAGCAGTGGCTTTACCTTCGCTAACTAATTTACCAGCACTGTCAAATACCCTATAACTATAGGCTGTTTGATTTGATTGATCCATCTTTAGCGTAACATAATCTGCTGTTGGATTTGGATAAACCAATAAACTTGTTAATTCATTGTTCTCTTTTTGTGCAGTGGCAATAAGCAATGTAGGTTGCTGGAAACCTTGTGTTAAGGTTGAGGTGCCATCAGAAACAGTTGTTGTAACAGGTTCTCCAATGGTCCAAGCTAAACTTACTTGTGCTGTTTGTCCACTACCACCCGATGACGACAGCACTTCTGGCATCACCGTTTGCGCTTTTATAGCCCCAAATAAGGCCATAGCTGCAATGGTTAGTAATTGTTTTTTCATAGCATTATATTTATTTGTGGTAAATCTATAATTATTCTGTTTATTTTAAAAGAAAGTAAGTTGAATTAACATTTGAAATTTATAAAATTAACAAAATGAGAATTAACTGCTTACCAAAAATAGACTTAAGGCCTGACCGGCTATACACCCATCAATTCCTATGATAAAATAAAAGTAACTATTTTTAGGCTGCAGTTGACGAATAAACAAGATACAAAACAAGGAGATAGCCACAAATGCCTCTAACTGAGCGATATTAATGTATGACAAGTTAAAAAGAATAAACAAGAATGTGAGTTGAATCGTTAACAGTAAAACTATGGTGTTTTTAGAAAACGGAAGTCCAGCAGCCACTGGAATTGTTTTAATTCCATCTTCTTTATCTTCTTCAACATCCCTTATGTCTGCAGCGATGCATAGAGCAGAAATAAAAAATAATTGAGACAAAGAAAAAAGTAATAAAAACAATGTTGAGATGCCTTGATATAATTGATCTGTAGCTGGAATTAAAACACCAGTTATTATAGCCACCATGCCAATGGTAAATGCTTTAAGTCCTTTTAAACTGCGCAAATGTATTCCTAATATTTTTTGATTGTATAATAGCGAAAGCAAAGCAGCTAAAAATCCTAAAATTATTTTAAGGGGATTGTTTAACCCAAATGATATTAATGCTGCACTGCCAGCAAATCCAATAATCAAACAAAGCATTAATACTCCGGGGTATTGAGCGGGCCATAAATACTTAAAATTATTTTTTTGAAACATTCTATAATGCCCAAACCAAGTAATTTTATGTAAATTGTAGTAAAGAAAGGTTGTAAAAAAAAGAAAACTAAAATAAGGCCAATCGGGGGCTTTTTTAAGAAGAATAACATCTGTGCTTAAACTCAAAGTGGCTAAACACAAAGCAGTATAAAAGCCTGAAGCTGTTACATGAAATAGAAATTTATTCAATTATTCGAGTAATGTATATCGGGCTACAGCACCAATTAATACGCCTATAACAGCTCCTTTTATCACATTTTGCACCCTCGCTTGTCGAGCTGCATTCTCATATCCACTGATGTAATTAGGGTCTTTTAAATATTTGGGGTCTGAAATGTGCGCACGATTAATTTTTATCCATCTTGAACCTAATAAAAAAGCGCCAGCACCGGCACCAACAGGAGCAAGCCATGCTGGCAAAACAATACCAGAACCTGCACCTATGCCAAAACTTCCCCAAAATGCTAATGGAGAGCTATATCTGCTATTGGCATCATGCGCACCAGCAATGTAACTTCTCATTTCCTCTGCTGCTAAATAATTATCTTCTGATAAAGTATCCTGCTTATAAATAAAAACCTCCTGGCCGCTTTTGTAAAGGATAGAAAATATTCTATTTTTTTCCATATCAACAATTTCATCTTTCTTAGATTCTGGGTCAATCATTTTGATAAAATCGCCAGCAGTATCACCAACATTCACAAAAAATATATTACCATTCATCATGGTTACCCTCTCCTGTGCTAAAATGGGAGCAGTGTTTGATAATAAAAAACAAAGAAATAAAATTATTAATTTAAGCATATTTTTCATGCTTCAAACATACATTTTAAAACGCAAAAAGACAAAAACGAAAAAGTAAAATTATACGATCCCTAATTTTATCATATTTGCACGTCCCCTTTCTTTCATTGGAATGCTTGCAATATGTATCAATAGGTCATTTTCTTTCACTAAATTTTGATGCTTTAAAAATTCTTTTACGTCAGCAATTGTTTTGTCGGTGCTTTCATATTTATCATAATAAAATCCTCTTACACCCCATACTAAATTTAAGGTGTTCAACAAAGATGGGTTATCAGTAAAAATAAAAATATTTGCTAAAGGACGCTGACTACTAAGTCTAAAGGCAGTATAACCACTATTGGTCATACTTACAATACCTTTGGCTCCACTGTGTTGAGCCATTACACATGCATTAAAACAAATTGAATCAGAAATAAATGTGTGGTTTTTTACTACAGGTGGATGATCCTTAAAATAAATATTTCCAT
This sequence comes from Bacteroidia bacterium, assembly GCA_044374175.1. GTDB lineage: Bacteria > Bacteroidota > Bacteroidia > UBA4408 > UBA4408 > CAIKXD01. The sequence goes on from JBILPB010000004.1 coordinate 38,758, forward strand.
CACTTTCTACGGCAGCTAAGATTTTATTCATGTGTTGTATTACAACCACAGGGAATTTACCTACAGAAGTCTCGCCACTTAACATTACAGCATCAGCGCCATCAAGCACAGCATTGGCCACATCATTAACTTCTGCTCTTGTTGGTGTATAATTCGTAATCATGCTTTCCATCATTTGAGTAGCAATAATTACCGGCTTTGACGCTTTTATACATTTATTGACAATCATTTTTTGAATCAATGGCACTTTTTCCATCGGCAACTCAACACCTAAGTCACCTCTTGCAACCATTATGCCGTCTGCCATATCAATGATGTTGTCAATTTCTTCTATGGCTTCAGGTTTTTCAATTTTAGCAATTACACGTGTTGTTTTTTTTGCATTTTTAATTCTTTCCTTTAAATCAATTACATCGGTTACCGAACGCACAAAAGACAAACCAATCCATTCAACATTATTGCTTAAAGCAAAGTCTAAATCTTCCAGATCTTTTTTGGTAAGCGAAGGCAAGGATATTTTAGTGTTGGGTAAATTAACTCCTTTTTTTGAAGATAATACACCACCATTCACTATTACTGCTTTAACGGTATCTTTTCTGTTTGTTTCTGTTACCCGTAGTTCTAATTTTCCATCATCAATTTTTACGCTATCGCCCACTGCTACATCCTTTGGAAATTCCGGATAAGTAATATAGATTTTTGCCGCAGTGCCCACACATTCTTCGGTGGTAATTATTATTTCTTTGCCATCCAATAAAATAATTTCATTGTTTTCAACATTGCCAATGCGTAATTTAGGACCTTGCAAATCAACTAAAATGGCAACATTGCCTTTTTTTGCGTGATTTAACTCACGAATAATATTGATCGTTTGTTGATGAAAATCATAGCTCCCGTGTGATGAGTTAATGCGCGCTACATCCATTCCTGCATCCATCATAGCACTTAAAACTGGGCGTGTGTTTGATGATGGGCCCAAGGTGGCTACTATTTTAGTTTTTGTCCAATGATCCATATGTTATTTTTTTGCAAATTTAGTAATAAAAAGTTAATAGTGTATAAGTGACACTAAAATATTTGTAAGCACTGTCAAATAAGTAATTGAAGTTTATTGATGATACTTTCTTTCCCAATTAAATACGCCATTTCTATCGGCTCAATGGCATTCATATCAAATATTATTTGTTCGATATTTTCGGTATCTGCACCGCTTATTTCTAGGAAGTATGTTACCTTTTTTAATTGTGGTTCTAGGTTAACACGGGTGCCTTTGTTTACAATTAAATAATAATCGCAAAAAAGTTGCTCATTAAAATATTTAAAAACATGATGTTCTGAATAAGCTGGTTCTTGCACAGATAAATTTTCTTGTGCCGAAAAAAGATCAGGTAAAACTTCCTTTTTATTTTTTTGAATGACATCAAATTTTAAATCAACACACCTGCTCAAATTAATTTGCAGTTGATTATTGATGTGCCAACATACTGTGTAGTCAGGTGCTGAAGAAATAATGCCAATAAGTATGCTTTCATTTGCTTCAGCAAAATCATCTAATTTATATTTGATGGTGGTTGACATAGTTTATAAACACGAAGTAAATTAATTTTATTGGATAATGATGTAAAGACTTGTTAATTTAAAATTAAATTTACTCATCCCTTTTTCTCAATAAATTCAATTACTTTGTGAATTATTACTCAATATATAATTAAACGCAATGGATATTTTTTCGGCAAAAGATGTGGTAAAAAAGTACGATAAACATACTGCTCTTGATGGTGTAAGTATTAACGTTAAAAAAAATAGTATTTTCGGACTTCTTGGTCCTAATGGTGCGGGAAAAACATCATTAATAAGAATTATCAATCAAATTACCGGCCCCGATAGTGGAGAATTATTTTTTAATGGCGAAAAACTGCAACAACACCATATTGAGCGCATAGGATATTTGCCTGAAGAAAGAGGCCTTTACAAAAAAATGGAAGTTGGTGAACAAGCGCTCTACCTGGCACGACTTAAAGGTTTAAGCAAACATGATGCTACAAAAAGATTGAAATATTGGTTCGAAAAATTTGAGATAACAACCTGGTGGAATAAAAAAATAGAAGAGCTTAGTAAAGGTATGCAGCAAAAAGTACAATTTATTGTTACTGTGCTGCACGAGCCCGAATTATTAATTTTAGATGAACCTTTTAGCGGCTTTGATCCTATTAATGCCAATCTAATTAAAAATGAAATTTTAGAATTAAAACAAAAAGGAACAAGTATTATTTTTTCGACACATAATATGGCTTCTGTAGAAGAACTTTGCGATGATATTGCTTTGATAAACCGCTCCAAAAAAATTCTTGAAGGAAGCGTAAAAGATATCAGAAAAGAACACAGAACAAATACTTACAAGGTGGAGTTCATAGGTAATATCATCTCTTTTACCAACGCCATTTGGACAGGTTGTGAATTATTAGAAAAGCATACCGAAGGAAACGTGAACATTGCAACAATTAAACTATTATATGATGCAACTCCAAATCAGTTGCTACAAGCTATAATGCCGCATGTTATGGTCAATGGTTTGCAAGAAATAATACCAAGCATGAACGATATTTTCATTTCAAAAGTGAGTAATGAAAAGTTACACAGCGAATCAAATTTTACGGAATAAATTTAGTGTTAAAAAGCATAGCGATGAACAAGATATTATTAATCATACAAAGAGAATATTTAACAAGAGTAAAGAAAAAGTCATTTATTGTAATGACCATACTTGGGCCCATTTTAATGGTTGGATTAGTGTTTGCTCAATTTTGGATAAAGATGATTCCTGAAGAAAAGCAAAAGATTTTGGTAGTAGATGAATCTCAATTGTTTTTTAATAAATTAGAGAATACACCCAACCAGACTTTTTCTTATAGTAAAAATACTTTGGCCTTTGAACAGGGTAATTTTTACAAAACAGATCATAATGTAATTTTATACATTCCTGCCAATATTATTGATTCTCAAAAGATACAAATATTTTACAAAAAGCAGCCAGGGCTTGGAATGCAGGATTATATCAACACTATTGTAAGTAAGAAATTAGAAGAAATGAAGTTAATTGCTTCCGGCATACAAATCAATCAACTTAATTCCATTAAAACTAAGCTTAATTTAACCACAACCAAAATTGAAAAAAGTGGTGATTTTGAAACTAAAAATAATGAAGTAAGCATGGCCTTAGGCTTTGTGGCAGGTATACTCATTTACATTTTTATTTTTTTGTATGGTGCGCAAGTTATGCGTGGTGTTATTGAAGAAAAAACAAGCAGAATTGTTGAAGTAATTATTTCTTCTGTAAAGCCCTTTGAATTAATGATGGGGAAAATTGTAGGCATTGCGGCTGTTGGCTTAACGCAGTTTTTACTATGGATTATTTTAAGTGCAGTTGGTACAAGTTTAGTAGGCAATTTTTTTATTAAAGACAAGGTTAATGTTGACCAAATGGAACAAACATTTAAAACCAATATGCCTCAAAAAGCTGCCTTCAAAGAAATGTCATCTGATAATAAAGCTGAAATTATGGATTCATTTTTCGATCAGGTAAATTTACCAATTATGCTTTTCTCTTTTCTGTTTTATTTTTTAGGTGGTTATTTGTTATATGGTGCACTATTTGCTGCTGTTGGTTCAGCGGTAGATAATGAGGCAGATACCCAGCAATTTATGATTCCTTTGACGATCCCATTAATTTTATCTTTTACATTAGCACAAAATGTAATGACAAATCCAGAAAGTTCACTGGCTTTTTGGTTGTCGGTGTTCCCGCTTACAAGCCCAGTAATTATGATGGTTCGAATACCATTTGGGGTACCCTATTTTGAGTTAATATTTTCTATGTTGATGCTTGTGCTTGGTTTTATTTGTGCAACCTGGGTTTCAGCCAAAATATATAGAACTGGAATTTTAATGTATGGTAAGAAAAGTACTTACAAAGAACTATGGAAGTGGCTATTTTATAAAGGATAGTATTTTGAATTTTAAATGTTAGAATTTTTATTTTAACTTTGATTTATTCACAGCTAACATAAGTATGCGCATTGCGGTTATAGATTTAGGTACAAACACATTTAATTTGGTCATAGCCGATCATAATAAATCGCATTATACAATCATTCATCAGGATAAATTTCCAGTGAAGTTGGGCGAAGGTGGTATCAATCAAAACATCATTCAACCAGTCCCTTTTTGGCGAGGAATTGATAATATTGAAAAGATACTTTCAATCATTAAATCATATAGTGTAAACAAGATTTACGCCTTTGCTACTTCCGCTATCAGAGATGCCGCTAACGGAAGTCAACTTGTTTCTACCATTTATAAATTATTTCAATTAAAGATAAATGTAATTACCGGAAATAAGGAGGCTGAATTAATTTATTTGGGCGTAAAATCGGGATTGAGCATAGGTAAACAAAACGTACTAATTATGGATATTGGAGGAGGAAGTACAGAGTTTATCATTGCCAACGAAGAGGAGATATTTTGGAAGAAAAGTTACAAATTGGGGGCTGCGCGTTTATTGTGTAAGTTTGATCCAATGGAACCTATCACAAAACAATGTGTTGAAGCTATCGAATTGTATTTAACAGAAGTATTAAAAACGCTTACAAAGGCCCTTAAAAAGTTTAAAGTACATGAACTAATTGGCTCCTCAGGTTCGTTTGATACCTTTGCTGAAATGATTTGTCATCAGTACTATTCGCCCGATTTGTTGGAAGGCAAAACGAGCTTTGATTACAGAATTAATGATATGTTAGATATTCATCAACAGCTTTTAATTTCTACCAAAGCCGAACGTTTAAAAATGAATGGGCTCATTGCGATGAGAGTTGATATGATAGTAATTGCCTCTATTTTTACGCAATTTGTGATAAAAAAATATCAAATAGAAAAGGTGCGTCTTTCTACCTATTCATTAAAAGAAGGTGTATTATATAAAATGATTCAGAAATAAAAATATATGACTAAAGTTTTAATTATTGATGATGAGAAGCCAATCAGGAATGCACTACGTGATATTCTTGAATATGAAAAAATGCAGGTTGATGAAGCTGCAACTGGAACTGACGGATTGCAAAAGCTTGAAAAAGAGAAATACGATTTGGTGTTGTGTGATATAAAAATGCCCGGTATTGATGGTATTGAAGTACTTGAAAAAATTATGGAAAGTGGATATGCCACACCAGTGGTAATTATTTCGGGACATGGCAATATTGAAACAGCGGTTGAAGCTGTGAAGAAAGGTGCCTTTGATTTTATTGCAAAGCCCTTGGATTTAAATCGTTTGTTGGTTACGGTTAGAAATGCACTTGATAAGTCGATTATTGTCAATGAAAACAAAGTACTTAAAAAGAAAATAAGTAAAACCTTTGAAATGGTTGGTAATTCAGTAGCCATCAACGAAATCAAGGAAATGATTGAAAAGGTTGCTCCAACAGATGCGCGTGTACTTATAACAGGTGGAAACGGCACTGGAAAAGAGTTGGTTGCACGCTGGTTACATGAAAAAAGCAATAGAAGTAAATTTCCTATTGTAGAAGTAAACTGTGCGGCTATTCCATCAGAATTAATAGAAAGTGAATTATTTGGTCACGAAAAAGGAGCTTTTACATCGGCAGTTAATCAGCGAAAAGGCAAATTTGAATTGGCCGAGGGTGGCACTTTATTTTTAGATGAAATTGGAGATATGAGTTTGTCGGCTCAAGCAAAAGTTTTAAGAGCCTTGCAAGAGAATAAAATTGCAAGGGTAGGAGGCGAAAAAGAGATTAAAGTAAATGTTAGAGTGGTTGCGGCTACCAACAAAAATTTAAAAGAAGAAATACAAAAAGGAAACTTCAGGGAAGATTTATTCCATCGTTTAAGTGTTATTCCTATTCATGTTCCGTCCTTAAATCAAAGAACAGAAGACATTCCTTTGTTGACTGAACACTTTGTAAAATTATTGAGCGATGAGCATGGTATACCTCCAAAAAAGTTTACTAAAGAAGCCATTACAGCACTTCAAAAGATAGATTGGACGGGGAATATACGAGAATTTAAAAACGTTATCGAACGTTTATTAATTCTATGCGATAAAGTTATTTCAGATAAAGATATAAAACAATACGCCAGTAAAAATTAGGCTAATTATTTAGTGCTATTTTTCTGTACAACTTACTGTTGCTCCATTATCAGCAGATGCATCAGCATTTACTTTTTGACGATAATTGTCTAATTCTTTTTTGTTACCACATTGCTCAGGATAATTTCTTGCAGAATCTTTTCCCAAATACTTATAAGAATAAGAACAAGTACTGCACTTGGTACATGATGCAAATAGCATAGAAGTAATTACTGCTGAGGCAAAAAATGTAAATATGTTTTTCATTGCTGATAAATTTGTTTCAAAAATAATTTATAAAATTGAATAATATTGAACTTGTTTTATGTTATTAAAAAAGGGTAGTTTTTCTTTCGGTACACTGTATTTTATTGTTTGGGTTAACAATACTTTCTATGTATTTGCGATAATCATCGATTACTTTTTTCTTACCACACGTCTCAGGCCATTGCAATACTTTTTTTCCTGCACTGTTAAACTCGGTGCATTCAACACACTTATGACAGGCAGTATTTAAGAATATGGATAATGTGATGGCTAAAAAAGCGAGTGATTTATGTTTCATTATTTGTCTTTGTCTATACAAGTGGACGATGTGCCTTTGCTTTGTGCTTCATCGGAAACTGATTTTTTAAAAGCATCTATATCTTTTGATCTTTTACTGCAATAATCTCCAGAATAGGGATTTGGATAACCTGGAGCTTGGTAAGTGCAACTAACACATTTTTCACATGAACTAAAAAGCATTGAGCTTACTCCTAGTATTACAATTAATTTTATTATTTTCATATTCAATATTAATTTCGTGGCTAAAATAGAAAAAACAATTAAATAAATCCTATTTTTAAGTTTAATTTATTCATAATGACTTCTAAATTGTTGATTTAGTTGCTTATTTAATTAAATTAAGTTTATTTACTTTATTTGAAATCATTCCTCTGGTAATGCTTTCTTATTAATTTCTGAATAACTTTTTATCGGCATAAAAGGTTCCAAAAGGAATAATTGATGCTAAAAAAGCCCAAAATGTTTTCATCATGGGCCATTTTTCTTGCATGGCTACTTTGATTACTAATAAAATGTATAACACAAACAAAATGCCATGTGCCATTCCAATTACTTTATTGGGCCCTTTGATATCACACATGTATTTTAATGGCATGGTGATGGCAAAAAGCAAATAGGAACATCCTTCGGTAAAGGCTATAATTCTTAGTTTTCCAAGCCATGTTTGAGATAATTCTTTTAGCATATATCGTATTATTTTTGGCCAAAGTTAATACAAGAACTGGTATTGTAAAAGCTATTTTTTTAGCACAGAACTTTTGCTTAAAATAGTAGTAGTAATTTAAAATGATTGAATGTTGTTACATGTACCTAATTTTCATTTTGGTTTTGTTCAACACTTGTTTATTAATTTGAAGTTTAAAGGCTTCAAACTTTGGCTTTGTAAAGCCTGAATGATAATAATTCGAGAAACCAAAACCTTCTTGAGGAATGCCTAAAAAACTATACTTCATTTTGCTATCATTGTTTTCATCATACAATAAGGCAAATCCATAAACCCCTTCTTCTAAATTAAATTTAGCAATTAAATGCTCATTGTGCATTTCTTTTTTATCGAATTTTTTTGAGGTAAATGGTTTTTCTTTTTCAAAACTAGCTTGGTCCTTAAAAACAGAAATGATTATAAACCCTCTGTTATTTCTAATGCCTGAAACGTTTACTTCAACATTTTGTGTTAATTCTGTCGATGTAAAAATAGAAAGAATAATTAATGCAAAGTGAGTGATGATCATAGGAGAAATTTATGTTGCAATGTCTTGTTTATATAAAAAACTAAAATTCAATAACAAAAATAATTAAGCTTCCCTTCCAAATTAGCTCAAGTTAAAAATCCATAAATTAGCATTGTTGAGCTACTTGGTTCTTCCATTTACTATTTTATCAAATTCTATATCTTTGAGCTCACAGAGTGCAATTTTATTGCCTTAGGCCATCAATTAATACCCTTTGTATTTGATAAATAGCCCAAAGCTATTTAATAAAATTACAATAGCTAATGCCGATATAACAAAATATAGTTCAATAAAATTTGACTATTTATTTTGTATAATCGGTATAATGAACAAATTTTCAATAATCAAATCGCTCAATTTCATTTGTTAATGCTATACCTTTCTGTTTCATAATTTCAACATTAAGCATAAAGACCACACCATTTGTTCCAAGAATAAAAAGTGCAAATTTTAATTTATTAGCCATTTAATACAGTTTAACGTCATAAAAATAATAATTTTTAATGATTTACTTTAACAGGTAAATTTCACTAAAATACCTCTTTTACAATTCAGTGAGCCTCAAACACTCAATATAATAAATAAATTTCAAAAATTAGATTTTAATTTTAAAATAGAAATTACGAACTTTAAACATTAATTTATTTAGTGTGACAATATTCAATTTTTGGCAAATATTAGCTGGCTTAAGCCTATTTTTATATGGTATGTTTCACTTGGAGGATTCCTTGAAACAGCAGGAGGGAAGAGCGTTTAAACTATTTCTTAAAAAGCACACTAAAAATAAACTCAGCGCTATTTTTAGTGGAACTTTTGTTACTGCTATCTTACAAAGTAGCTCAATTGTAAATCTAATGGTTTTATCATTTGTTGGTGCCGGAATACTGAGTATGCGCAATGCAATTGGTGTAGTACTTGGCGCAAATATTGGGGGTACCGTTAACAGTTGGCTGGTTGCTTTGCTTGGTTTTAAAGTTGATATGGGAGAAGCAACCTTACCAATAATTGGTATTGCGGGCATAGGATTAGTGATTTTTAAAAGCAATAAAAACTATTACAATTTATGTAGGTTTTTTTTAGGGTTTGGCTTATTGTTTATGGGCCTCGATTACATGAAACAAAGTATGGATACTGCTATTCTAAACTTTGATTTTAAGCCTTTTCTAAAGTATCACAAAATTGTATTTTTATTGATTGGCTTTGCAATAACAGCTTTAATTCAAACAAGTGCTGCCACCATTGTCATCGTTTTGAGTGCACTCCATGCAAAAATAATTCCTATCGAAACTGCGGTGGCTGTTGTTTTAGGGGCCGAATTAGGCACAACATTAAAAATAATTATTGGCGCAATTGGTGGTATTGGGGCTAAAAAAAAGGTGGCATTGAGTAATGTAATTTTTAATTTAGTAAGCACTCTTTTAGGTTTTGTTTTGCTAAGTACAATTGTTAAATTTCTTGAACAAATCATTGGCATCAAAGACCCGCTTATTATCCTGGTGGCCTTTCAATCTTTTGTGAATATTGCTGGTGCTATTTTATTTTATTTTTTCTTAAATCAATTAGGCGATTTTTTGGAGAAAAGCTTTGTGAAAAGCGAAAAGTACGCTACTGTGTTTTTAAAAAATGCTTCTCCTGATATACCTGATACGGCAACAGAGATATTTGAAAAAGAAGTAGAAGTATTTATTCAAAGGGTATTATTAATCAATGAAGAAATTTTTCTAATGCATGAAATCAAAGGCAATGCTTATTTTGAAACCCAAAATAAATTACTTTTTGAAACTACTTTAACCATATTAGAAAAATACAATTTAATTAAAAGAGCTGAAGGTGAGATGCAGCAATTTTATGCACGCTTATTAAACGAAAATATTGATAATAAAATTTTGAATAGAATAAATCAATTACTATCAGCAGTCAGGAGCGCCTTGTTTGCAGCCAAGAGCTTGAAAGACGTTAATCCAAATATAAAAGACTTCAGTAATTCAACCAACGAAATTAAATACAATCGCTTTAAAGAATTTCAACTAGCTATCTATAAATTTAATACTTCTTTTAATGATATACTTTTGGATAAAAATAAGGTAAACGCTGCAGAGCGACTCCAAAAAATGCTCAGTAAAGTTGAACAAGACTATCAAAAAAATATTATAAAAACCTACCATCAAGTAAGCAAAGGAGCATTAACAGAAATGGCCATTTCTAATGACTTTAATCTCAATAAAGAAGTTCACGATTCATGTAAATCACTTATCCTGTCGGCTAAAAACTTTTTGCTAAGTGAAAATGAAATTGCCGAATTTAACAATACAACAACAAAATAGGAATAAAATAAATTATTCTAGATGCCCTTCAGTAATTACAATTTTTTTATTGAAAACTATTCCATTGGAAATTCCATTCATATAATACACACCTGCTTTTAAATCACCAATTGCCAATACTATTGTGTTTCCTTTATTAATTTGGGTTATATATTTTGTTAATACTGTTTTACCTGTGGCATCAGTTATTTTGAGGTTAAGCGCATTAAAATCATTATTAAATTTAAGAAATAAATTTTTACTAGCAGGATTTGGATAAAGTTCTAATGTTACCTCTTGATGATTTTTATCTAATGAAAAAGGTACATCTTTTATGAGCTGCCAGGCACCTTTTGTATCGTAGCCTGCTGAAATTGGTGTGGCTAATGATGCAGCAACAGCTGTAACTGCTTGAATATTTCTAACCATAAATGGAATATCTAAGGTGCCTAAACTATCACTAGTGGTGTGATAATTAGCATTTCTAAAATCTGCTCCATCGGTAAGCATTAAAGCTTTATAGCCAGCATCCCAAAAAGGAGCATGGTCGCTACGTCTTAAATCCGGTGCTATTTGCCCTGTTCCTGGTACATTCAACACCAGAGATTTTACATTCGGAACATAATTTCTAGCTATAGTATCAAAGGCTAATGATAATGAGGCGCTATTGGTATTTCCTACGGTAAAGAGCCATACACCTTGGTTTCCACCAGTTGTAATTGAATCAACTGCCGCTGGAAATAATTGTGAAAAACCATTTGGTATCGATTGAGAATTTGGCGCATCACTATAATAACCAATCATCTCCATGTTAAGCACCGCCTCAGTTTGCTGAAAGGATGGTATGCTATTATTGATATAATACAAGGAGCCAATCAAGCCGCTTTCTTCTTTATCAAATCCAATAAATTGAATTGTTTTTTCAAAGTTATAATCACTCAAAATTTTAGAAGCAATCAATACAGCCGCCACAGATGATCCATTGTCATCAGCACCTGGTGAGTTTACCACAGCATCAAAATGTGCATCCACAATAAGTGTCTTTTTTTCTTGCCATAAACCTGGTTTACGTCCCAAAATATTTTCGGATGCTACATTCCCAAAGTTAAAGGCACTTCTGGTCGTTTGCAAATGATGATGTGCAAAGTTGGCTTCAATACTATCTTTTATCATTATTAACCCTTGCGGTGCAGCTGTGTGATGCCTTGGCTGTGCAATGTATTGCATATATTCATAAACCAAAGTACTGTCAATAGCAGGTAACATGTTTTGTACTGAAACAGGTTTTCTATCGATTGCTACTATTTTTATCATAAACCAGGCATTGGCATTGCCATTTGCAGCATAATATAGGCTATCGGTATTGTAGTTAATTACAATTGTTTTATTGCTACCAGGTGTTACAGGATAACCTAATGCGCCAGTGGCCAATTGAATTGGCGAAACATAACTAAGGCCACTATCGGCCGATAGCCATGCTTTTACCTCCATCAAATCATTGTCTAAATCAAGCGCATTGTAATTAATGTTGATTGTTTTTGCAGTAGTATCAATTGTTGCATTATTGATGGTAATTATTGGCGCTGTATTTTGCGCTAGGCCCAAAAGAGGTATAAAAAAAAGTAGCGTAATAATTCTTTTCATGGTAAAATGATAAGTTTTAAATTATTTTAAATCAAATATATGAAAAGTAATGTATTGGATAATAAATAGATTGTCTTTATGCTTTTTCGTGAATACCATACCATTTGCCGCTTTTGGGCATAAATTTTAAACATGCCAATTAATTTCATTTATTTGATGCTACTATCCTCAAAAAAAATATCTTTGCACTTCAAATTCAAAAAATAAAAATACATGGGTGTTTTAGTAAATAAAAATTCAAAAGTAATTGTTCAAGGTTTTACAGGTAGTGAAGGTACTTTTCATGCTACCCAAATGATTGAGTATGGAACCAATGTTGTTGGCGGTGTAACCCCAGGTAAAGGTGGACAAAAACATCTTGAAAAACCTGTTTTTAATACGGTAGCTGATGCTGTTGCTAAAGCGGGTGCAGATACTTCAATAATTTTTGTACCTCCCGCATTTGCTGGAGATGCCATTATGGAAGCAGCAGAAGCTGGTATCAAAGTAATAATATGTATCACCGAAGGTATTCCAACCAAAGATATGATTACAGTGAAGGAATATTTAAAAGACCGTGATTGTAGATTAGTAGGCCCTAATTGCCCAGGTGTAATTACGGCAGATGAGGCTAAAGTAGGGATTATGCCTGGTTTTGTTTTCAAAAAAGGTAAAATTGGTATCGTTTCTAAATCTGGTACTTTAACTTATGAAGCTGCTGATCAAATTGTAAAAGCAGGAATGGGAATTACCACTGCCATAGGCATAGGTGGCGATCCAATTATTGGAACAACAACCAAAGAAGCAGTTGAATTATTGATGAATGATCCTGAAACAGATGGTATAATTATGATTGGCGAAATTGGTGGTGGTATGGAAGCAGAGGCAGCACATTGGATAAAAGCCAATGGTACTAAGCCTGTTGTTGGTTTTATTGCTGGACAAACTGCCCCTCCGGGACGTAGAATGGGCCATGCAGGTGCTATTGTTGGTGGTGCAGATGATACTGCTGCTGCAAAAATGAAAATTATGCGCGAGTGTGGTATCACTGTGGTTGACAGCCCTGCAGGGATTGGCGCTGCAATGGCAAAAGTTTTAAATACAGTTACAGCTTAATCATTAATATAAATATTAAAAAAAAGGCATCCTTAAAAAGGGTGCCTTTTTTTGTGACCACCTAAGCCATGTGTGCAATTTTTACAGGAAATCACTTAATAAAACTCAAAGAAGTAGATTCTACAAATACTTACTTAAGTAATTTAGCAGGTCATGAAAAACTTCCGGATGGCACTGTTGTGATTGCCCAACATCAATATGCCGGCAAAGGTCAAAGAGGCAATGTTTGGCTGGTCGATAAAAATAAAAACCTCACTTTTTCAATATTGTATTATCCTGCCACAATAAACATCAACAAGCAGTTTTTATTAACGCAGGCCATTTCATTGGGGGTTCATGATTATTTAAATACAAAGTGTAAATATGCAAAAATCAAGTGGCCTAATGATTTGTATATTGCTGATAAAAAAATAGGAGGATTGTTAATCGAAAATTCAATTAAAGGCGAAGTTATTGCTCAAGTTGTAATTGGTGTTGGATTAAACATAAATCAAGAATTATTTGATCTGCCTGTTGCAAAGGCCACCTCTCTTAAATTGGAAAACGATGATTATTATGACTTAGAAGCTGAGTTTTCAGTATTATTAACTTGTATAGAAAGAAGATATTTACAATGGAAAAACGGACAATATGATAGTTTAAATGACCAATATTTAAAAGCTTTATACCTGTCTCAATCGTGGCACATTTACAAACTACCGGATGGTACTTATTTCGATGGCAAAATAATTGGAATCAATGAAATTGGTGAATTACTCATTGAAGATTTGGATGGAGATTTGCGTAAATTTGGTCATAAGGAAATTATCTTTTAACCCAAATTAAAACGATAGCATTGCAGCTCAATAATATTTTTCAATAAGACAGAAGTTAAATGGGAGTAAAATAGATTAACTTGTTTAAAAAGAATGTGTTTAGTAAAAACAAAAATGGCCCACTAAGGAGTGAGCCATTTTGCTATTATTTATGTATGCTTATTTTAAAGGAACAACATTGGCTGTCATTTTATAGTTAAGCGTTATTTTAACAGGTTGTGCTATTAATACCTTAGCATTATTGAAGCCTTTTGAAACCATATAAAAGGTTTTTTGAGATAAAAATTGTTTTAAATCGTTACCAGAAGAAGTTAATCTGATAGTTTTACTACCATCATGAGCCACTGGATTTAAATAGGCAATTTTACTTTCACTTCCACCTTCCAGAGCAAAGTATGAATCAACATAATCAATAGCATCAAAAGTCATGGTGCTGCCGTTAATTAAAACCCATTCAACTGATTCAACAACTAATGATTTAACATCCTCTAAACTTCCATTGTATTCATTTAGCTTAGCCTCTAAATTAGAGTTTACAATTTGCTTGTTGTATTCTTTGTATCCCGGCAACGTATCAACTGGGATAGAGAAATTAATAGATAAACTACCTAAAATATCAGTTTCTACCTTAACTGCATCTTTTTTGCATGAGCTAATAAATAAACCAGCCACAGCGAGCATGGATAAAATAATTGCTTTTTTTATTTTAGTACGAGGTTAGTGATTAATGATAGAACTAATGTAAATCAGAATTATAACTTTTGTAAGAAAACTGATTAAAATCATGTTTTATCTGTTTTATTTGGAAATTTTGTAGGGAAATAAACAACTTGTTAATTTTCCTTTAAAAGATCGGGTCTTTTACTTTTTGTGCGGTTTATGGCTTGTTCAAATCGCCATTTTTCTATTTCACCCGCATGGCCACTTAAAAGTACATCGGGCACTTTATAACCTTTATAATCTGCTGGTCTGGTGTATACAGGTGGCGATAATAAATCGTCTTGAAATGAATCTGATAAAGCAGAAGTTTCATCGTTAAGTACACCAGGAATTAATCGAATAACACTATCGCAAAAAACTGCCGCAGCAAGCTCACCACCACTTAAAACATAATCGCCCACTGAAATTTCCTTGGTAATATAAATTTCTCTGATACGCTCATCAATGCCTTTGTAATGGCCACATAATACTAAAATGTTATTTAATGTTGAATAGGTGTTAGCCATTTTTTGATTCAGCGTTTCGCCATCAGGCGTCATATAAATTATTTCATCATAATTTCTTTTAGTTTTTAAATCTTCAATACAATTAGCGATGGGCTCAATCATCATAACCATGCCAGCGCCACCACCATAGCAATAATCATCAACATTTTTATGTTTACTGGTGGCATAATCTCGTAAATTAATTAAATTAACACTTACCAATCCCTTTTGTTGTGCACGTTTTAAAATTGAGTGATCAAAAGGACTTTGAATTAATTCGGGTAAAACGGTGATAATATCAATATGCATTTTGCGAAATTTAAAGTACAAAGTAACTTATTTATGCACAAATATTTGACAAATCATTAAATTATATTCCCTTTGTACTTTAAAATACAATATGCGCATCATTTTTATGGGAACGCCTGCATTTGCAGTGCCAATTTTGGATATTTTAATCAAGCACAACTATAATATTGTTGGCGTAATTACAGCGCCCGACAAGCCTAGCGGTAGAGGATTGAAGATGCATCAATCGGCAGTTAAAGAATATGCTTTAAGCCAGCATTTACATGTGATGCAGCCCGAAAAATTAAAAAATCCTGATTTTATTAAAGAACTAAGTGATTTAAAAGCCGATTTGCAAATAGTGGTAGCATTTAGAATGTTGCCCGAAATTGTTTGGAATATGCCGCCAAAAGGTACATTTAATCTGCATGCTTCTTTGTTGCCTCAATACCGCGGTGCTGCACCTATAAATTATGCACTCATCAACGGTGAAAAAGAAACGGGTGTGACCTCTTTTTTCTTAACCCATGAGATCGATACAGGGCATATAATTATGCAACAAAAGTGTGACATTGGACCATATGAAACGGCTGGAGAATTGCATGATAAACTCATGAACTTAGGTGCAGAAACTGTATTAAAAACAGTTCAATTGATTGAAAGCAATGAGTTTGAGCCTGTTTCACAAAATAGCATAATCCATGGAGAATTAAAAGCTGCGCATAAAATTTTTAAAGAAGATTGTATTATAAAATGGGAAAAGGATGCACAAACTATACATAATTTTATTAGAGGTTTAAGTCCTTTTCCGACTGCTTTTACCAACCTGTGTCTTGAAAAAAATGAGAAAATACTGTTCAAAATATACAAAGCAGATTTTGAAATTAAAGCACATCAGATGCCAGTTGGTTCAATTGATACTGACGGAAAAATTTTTTTAAAAGTCGCTTGTAAAGATGGCTTTATTAATTTAATTCATGTGCAAATGGCAGGTAAAAAAGCGATGTCTATTGGGGAGTTCCTGAGAGGTTTTGATGTACACAAAATACAAATGATGGAAGTATAATTACGAATTGTTATTTTTATTTATAAACTTGCAGAGCAAATTAATTTATAACATTATGAAACAAAATATAATAGGTATTCAACAAGTTGGTGTAGGTATTCCTGATGTTCATAAAGCATGGGCATATTATCGTAAACACTTTGGTATGGACATTCCCATTTTTCAGGAAAGTGCAGAGGCTAAGTTGATGACACCATACACCGGAGGTAAAGTTCATAGTAGAAGTGCTGTGTTAGCCATTAACATTAAAGGTGGAAGTGGTTTAGAGATTTGGCAATTTACAAGCCGCAAAACTGAAGCGCCATCTTTTGAAATATTGTTAGGCGATTATGGTATTATGATTACAAAAATTAAAGCACATGATGTAAAGCTGTCTTATCAACAATTAAAAAGTAATGGCGCCCTTATCATTGGGGATTTGCAGAAAGCGCCAGATCAAACTGATTGTTTTTATGTGAAAGATGAATTTGGTTCCATTTTTCAAGTAGTACAAGGTAAAGA
>JBILPB010000198.1:0-4750 GCA_044374175.1 Bacteroidia bacterium
AGGGTGACACAAGAGGGTGACACAAACAAAAAAACCATCCACGATTTAACGTAAATGGTTGTTTAAATGGTAGCGGGGAGCAGGATCGAACTGCCGACCTCAGGGTTATGAATAGGTTTTATGGTTCAAAATATTGATTTATTTGTACGTGCGGATAATTTTTACCTCGGATGAGTGAGGTATTTTCGGTTCCACCTCACGCACTTTTCTCACGCATGAAAAATTTGAGTTTTACTGACTTGGAGGGAAATCCGAGTTTAATCCAATTTAATACTAAGCCCTCCAAACAATCAACTATAATGGGTTTACCGTTATACTATATAAACAGTTCCATATTGATTTAAATATAGGCTGGTAGCTACCGCTTTGGAATTAAGATAGGGAGGTCTATCAATATGTTTAAATCTAAACATTGTTTTCAAACAGTTTTCCAATCTTTAATACAATTGGTTGATTGTTTTTTCTCTGAAGTGATCATCTAATTCAGTAACCAAATAAGTGATGAGCGTTCTGTGTGCACAATGAAGAACCAGTAATTGGTACCGATTCAAGGTCTCCGTCACTACTGCCTTGCCTTTAGTGTACTTTATAAATGGAACGATTAAGACCTGACACCAGCTGATGTCTATTTCGGGAGGGTTGGCCAAATCCTAAACGAGAGGAAAAGGATCAAAATGCAGGCTATTGCTAAAAGAAAAACAGCTTACGAAAACTTTTAAAAACTTAAAAACAGAAAATTAAACCTAAGTTTGAATTAAGAGGAAACTCCAACTAGTGAAAAGTTCACTTTAGTTTGACGACGTACATTCATCACTAATTAAGCATCAATGACTTTGCATCCCTGGCTATTACTAACAACTCATTCTTCTTTTAATACTTGGGAATTCCCCGTGATTGATATAGTAAACAAATACAATAAGGATGCAAATTTTCAAACTTTTTAGATTTCAAACAGTCTGATATTTAGGAGGGGTTACTTCGTTTAAGGTATTGCTATAATTAATTGCAATCAATAGGCACGAACCTAAACCTTGCACTTCCAAAATCAATAGGTTTGTCTTTAACGAAATAGGCCTGCCCAACCTGTGTTATAACTTCACCAACACCAAGCACAAGATTTTCACCCTCTTTTAATAAAGCTAAAGGGTTTTTGAATCCTTTTTTATAAATCGACCCGCTGTTATGAGTATAATACACAAATAATGTATCACCTCTAAAATCACCTTCAATGCTACCCGTGTTACTCCCCTTTTCAAGCGCGTTTGGTTTTAGTTCACCATATTTAATTGTCATTTCGCCGGTGACTTTACCACTTGTATCAGTCTGAGTTTTCAAATAGGCAGTGTCAGTTTCGAATACTGCGATATAGCAAGTGTTTTTAATGGCCGCAGGCTCAATACTTACTTCCGCATTATTGTTTGAACTCTGATTACAGCTAAATAGAAAAAGGGAAGCAATAAATGTAAAAAAAATAGATGTTCTTTTCATGATGTTGAGTTTAAAAAATAGTAAATGGGAAATCAAAAATTTCATACTTTAATATACGCTTTAATAAACTGATTAATTCATTTATCATCAGTTAAATAGTAGTTTAGCATATAATTATTCAATTCTTCCTGCAAAACTTGCTGTTGGTAAATCTTCTGCAGTGGCACTACTGCGAACAGCCACATCTAAATTTTCGATTCCACATGCTGCAGAAAGGTTTTGATAAGCTTCATCAACTGCATAAACTATTTCTTTAGGAAATGTTCCTGATAGTATCAAAGCTCTGGCAGTTTCGCCAATTGAAATTAGATTTGAGTAATGTTCAGTGTCTAACGATAGTAATAAATCATTTAGTTCTTTCTCTATATTGTTTTGTTTACGAAACAAACGGTAAGCATCGGCAGTTAGTGCAAACCCATTAGGAATACCAATACCTTTGGTATTAAGCTGATTATACATCTCGCCAAGCGAGGCATTTTTGCCACCAACTTTTGCAATGTCAACAATACCAATTTGATTAAAGAATAATATGAAATTTGATATATTCATAATACGATTTTGTTCACTTGTATATTTACTTTGGAATTATAGCCCTTGTGAAATTGCCAATACTGAGTAGGGTGCTTTAGCCATTGTATCAGCTGTAAAATTTCCAAGTGAATTGCATAACTCACAACAACCCTTTCTGCCGGATGCTCTTTAATAATTTAATAGCTGATATTCAGTTTACCTTATTCTCTGCTTTTATTTCCTTAATTAGTTGGATGCTGTCCTGCTTTGCCTTGTCAACTATTTAATCTTCTGTTACCCTGACTTTTACGGGAACCATCTGACGAGCCGGGGTACTTATGAATATTGCATTCAGTAAAACGATTTCTGCATCAAGTTTTTTAGCCATTTTAACGGCATAGTAAATTGCCACTTTTGACAGTTTTGAGAAATCAGTCGGGATTAAAATTTTCATTGCAATGAGATTTTATTTTGTTCATATTTTGAATAAATGCAAGCTATGGATTAGAAATTTAGAGATATTGATAAGAGTCATATTAGATTGTGATGTTTGTCATTATTATCGTAATTGCCTTTGTTTGTAATTCTGCGGTTGGGCAAAATTAAATTGTAACCTCTCAAACAGAGGGAGTAATGAATAATTATTATATCGACCCCAAAATTGTTGCATTGGCGGAAAGAGCAGCTCGGGATTTAAGGATTTTCGGTGAAAATGGAACAAATACCTCACGCAGAAACCTCACGCAGAAACAAAAAAGACTTCACGATTTCATTAGTTTCAAATTGATAACCTTCCAAATTAAATCTATACCATCAATTTTTATTAATACGCCCCCCGCATAAATGGCTCGGGGCTTTTGCTACCCCCCGGCCTCCGAGACCAAAATTTTTTGGAAATTTGGAATATGGTTACAGGATTCTTACAAGCTTCTTATTTTGAAGTTCCCAACGTACAAAATCAGCTCCGCCACACCTCGTACTAAAAAAATCAATTTTACCATTTTTATTATAATCATCAAACCGAACCCATGAAATCCAATTACTTGGGGTTGAGTAATCCATTAAATTTTTTTCGATAAATTCACCAGTCGAATCGTATGCAATCCTACCATTAAGTTTAACTATTTGAATATACCAACCATTATAAAAATATTTCATTTCATTATTTATCCATTTCCCTCCTGTTCTGGTCACAGCAATTTCATTTTTACCATCCCCATCCAAATCGGCTATATCAAGATCAGTAATTACCCCATAAAAATCGACTTCTGGCAATTGAGTTTTATTTGAGTTATTAAATTTTGATTCAGAATTCCCCCAAAATATTTCAGTTAAATTATCTGAATCCATCTCGTGACCTCCAATTAATAAATCTAAAAATCCATCTTTATCAATATCAATTAATTCACAATGGTAATGACCTCCTAATTTATTGATATCAATTTGGTCAAAAGATATTGTAAAGTTCCCCTTACCATCATTTATTAAAAAATAACTTTTTGTCCCACCTAAAACAAAAATGTCTAAATCACCATCCTTATCAACGTCCCCTGAGGTAGCACCATGATAAAATCCCACTTTTGATTCAAAAGTTTTGAGATCATATTTTCCTGAACTATTTGACATAAGTAATTGTGTAAATTCTCCTGGGAATGGTGGGCGATCATATCCGTGTCCAGTAATGAAAACGTCAGGTTTACCATCTTTATTGAAGTCTCCTACAAGCGCTTTTCTTGCATGAACAAGTGATGAAGGCTTATTGAAATAGCTATTATCCAAGATATAATCACCATTCTTGAAAATATACATTTCACATTCTGTCTTATCATTATTTCCTGATCCAGGATTTAAAAATATGTCATCAACACCATCATTGTTTATATCAAAGTATGCTATTGCTAAAATAAATCCATTATTTCTCCCATTTCTTTTCCTAAGGTCTACTAAGTCAATTTTAATTTCAGATTTTTCTAATTCATACGAAGGAAGTTGGTAACTTTTTGCAGCAGAAATGGGAGATTCAACTATTGGGAGATCCTTTTTACACTGAAACAAGAAAAAGCTAAGCAGTAAAAAAGTAGCTGGCGAATAAACAGAAAAACGATTCATAAATTCAATTTAAAAACGATTCATAAATATAACTATTTAAGTATATAAGGGAAAAGCCTCCAAATTCAAAAAGAAGAATTACCCCTTGCTCAAATAATGAAGATTACCGGTCATAAAAAACGATCCCAAAATTGTTGTTTTGGCGGAAAGAGCAGCTCGGGATTTAAGGATTTTCGGTGAAAATGGAACAAATACCTCACGCACAAACAAAAAAAACCACTTACGAATTAACGTAAATGGTTCATTTTCAACGTAGCGGGGAGCAGGATCGAACTGCCGACCTCAGGGTTATGAATCCTGCGCTCTAACCATCTGAGCTACCCCGCCGAATCCTCCTTTTAAAATGAGAGTTGCAAATATAGAGGAAATTACTTTCCTTTAGAAAAATTGCTGAAAATAATTCGCTAAGTATACTAACAAGAAGAGGAATGGCAGAAAAGATAAAGTTTAATGTAGAGTATGAAGTAAAATCATCTCCCAAAATATTATTTGGGTTTCTTAATGAACCTAATGGCCTTGCACAATGGTTCGCAGACGATGTTACTTACAGAGATCAGGTATACACATTTACCTGGGATGGTGAAGAGCAAAAGGCGAAATTACTGTCTATTAAAGAAAATAAATTTGTGAAATTCAAGTGGTT
>JBILPB010000199.1:0-4714 GCA_044374175.1 Bacteroidia bacterium
AAGTGCCGCTTTTTATGTTTTCTACTACACCCGTTTTTTTGCAGATAGCAATGGCGTTACATCATTAAATGTATTTGCGCTAGCCTACTTGGTGATTACTTTAGGTGAGCTATGCCTCTCTCCTATTGGTTTATCTATCATCACTAAATTATCACCAAAGCATTTATCGGGTATGATGATGGGACTTTGGTTTTTAGGAAGTGCATACGGACAATACGTTGCGGGTATTTTAGGCGCAGGCATGAGCACACCCAATGACGATGCCAGCAAAGTTGAAAAACTAATGGCCTACACTGATGGCTATAAACAATTAGCCATCTATGCTCTAGTTTGTGGAGTAATTTTGATTTTGATTTCATCCTTGATGAAAAAATTAATGCACGGTGTAAAATAAGTAATCATGGAAGTCATCAATAGTAAAATCGTTTCATTAAGAAAAGAATACAGCAGTGCTTTTTTAAATGAAGAAGATGCAAATCACAATCCGTACAAACAGTTTGAATTATGGATGCACCAAGCGGTGGAGGCCGAAATTCTGGAACCGCATGCCATGACCGTTTCAACAGTTTCATCTGAAGGCAAGCCCAGTTCGAGAATAGTTTTATTGCGTGGATTGGATGAAAATGGATTCGTGTTTTACACCAATTACAACAGCCATAAAGGTAACGATATGGCACAAAATAAGTATGCCTGTTTAAATTTCTTTTGGCCCGAGTTAGAGCGTCAAATTAGAATTGAAGGTAGCATCGAAAAAATTGACCAGCAAGTTTCTACAGATTATTTTCATAGCCGCCCGCGCGAGAGTCAGATTGGCGCATGGGCCTCGATACAAAGTGCTGTTATTGAAAACAGAAAAGTTGTGGAAGATGCATTTATTCATTTCACAGAAAAATTTAAAGATTTGGAAGTTATACCCAAGCCCGAGCATTGGGGTGGTTACAACATCAAACCAAACAGCATAGAATTTTGGCAAGGCCGCCCAAGCAGGTTGCATGATCGATTGAGGTATACTGAAGTAAATGGTGAATGGAAGATTGAAAGGTTATCGCCTTGACTTTTTTAAGTTTTATCATTTTACTGGCTTCATTTTTTTCATTATAAATTTATATTTTCAATGAACTTCCTAGCCCATCTTTACCTTTCTAAACATGCTGAGGAGCTCATGATTGGCAATTTTATTGCCGATGCAGTAAAAGGAAAAAACTTTGAAGGGTACAGCCCTGGCGTTATTCAGGGTATCAAAATGCATCGTGAGATTGATGCTTATACAGATACGCATCACATCACAAAAACCAGTGCCGCGCGCTTAATGCCACGTTACAGAAAATATGCAGGAGTTATTGTAGATGTTTTTTATGATCATTTTTTAGCCGCCAATTGGGAACAATATCATCATGAAAGTTTACCTGATTTTGCAGAGAGAGTGTACCAATTAATGCATCAAAATAAATTGTTATTGCCACCAAAATCACAACATTTGTTGCCTTACATGATTCAACATAACTGGTTGTTGAATTACAGTAAAATAGAAGGTATACAGCGCACCTTAACAGGCATGGCCAGCAGAACCAGCTTTGTATCCCATATGCAATTTGCTACGGAAGAACTGGAACTATACTATAAAGATTTTGATCAGGAATTTAAATTGTTTTTTGAAGATGCCAGAAAGCATTTTGGTGGTTTGTACTGAAGGTAGGCTATAGATGCTGATTATATTTTAAGAAACCTAAATTGTCAGAAATAATTGTAATTAAGTAAACAACATGAATAAAAAAACAAAACCTGAAGGTCTAAAACTTACTACTTTAGATGAGCTTTTAGATGAACATTATGGAATAATAGGAACAGAAAAACGGACTAAATTTGAATGTGAATCAAAATTATTTATGATTGGTGTGATGATTAAAGAAGAAAGAAAATTAAAGTCAATGACCAAAGCGCAGTTGGCCAAAAAAACTGGAATTAAAAAAAGTGTAATTTCAAAGATTGAAAATGAGCAAGGTGATTTAAAACTATCTACTATTTACAAATTAATTGAATTTGGACTTGGTCGTAAAGTTAGATTAAGTATTGAGTAATTTTAACAGCAATACATTGTGTTGATTTTTCTTAAATCACCTTCACCTTATACATTGCTTTAGTTAATATTTCGGCAGCTTTTACGCGAAAATCGCCTTGCAAAATAATTTCACCTTCTTTTACACTTCCTCCAACACCACATTTATTTTTAAGCATTTTGCCTAAAGTTTCTAAATCTTCTTCTTTTCCAACAAAGCCTGTAATCAATGTTACCGACTTCCCTGCCCTATTTTTTTTATCTAATAACAAGCGTAAATTTTGCTTATTGGGTTCAAGTGTCTGTTGCTCATTTTCTTGCTCAAACTGATAACTAAAATTAGGATTGGTGCTATACACCACATTGGTAACTTGTTTGTTTTTTTTACTCATAACAATGGTTATTGCGGTACGATTATTTTAATGGCTAAAGGTAAAATTTTAATTTCAATTGGCGATGAGAAATTAACTGGTTCACCGTCTACATGCCAAATTGCAGTTGATGCCCGTATTGTACAATGAGCCGATTCGTAATTAATTACCGCCTTAATTTTATCAAATTTATTGGCAAACATCATAGCTGCATAGTAGGGCATCAAATACCAAGGAAAAGGTTTTACAATTACTAAATTAAATTTTCCATCACTGGTATCAGCTGTGGGTGCAATAATGGCGTTATTGCCAAACTGATTGCTATTAGCCACTGCCATTAAAAACACTTTCTCTTTTATTTTTTTTATTCCTTCGGCACTATATAAATCAATACTAATTTCAACTGGTTTAAAGTTCAATGCTTGTTTCAACACCAATTTAAAATAACCCCAAAATCCACGTTTATGCAAATGCTGAAAATCATGTGCCACAGCAGCATCAAAGCCTACACCACTTATGTTAAAGGAAAAGTTATTGTTTATTTTAATGACATCCATGCCTACCATTTTACCTGTAAATACAGTTTCAATTGCTTTTATGCTTTTCAATGGAATTTTTGAATACCGTGCTAAACCATTGCCGGAACCCATTGGAATTATGGCTAATGCAACAGGTTTATTGATGAGTCCTCGGCCAACTTCATTAATAGTGCCATCGCCACCAACGGCAACAATGGTCTTATATTTATTTTCATCAATAATAGTTGCCAATTCAAATGCGTGGCCAGCATGTGTAGTAAAAATAATTTCAAAAGGCGCATTAAATTGCTTTGCTTTTTGTGCAATTAACTCACCTAAATTATCTTTAGAACGCCCACCTGCTATAGGATTAATTAGAAATAAAAAAGTATCAGGTGCTTTCATTCATTTGTTCTATTTAATGAAATTTTAAGCCAAATAAATCCTACCACTCCAGCTATTAATGAAGCTATAACAATAGTTATTTTGGCAGCATTTACCATTTCGGGCAAACTAAAAGCAAGCAATGTAATAAATACCGACATGGTGAAACCTATACCACCCAAGAAACCTGCTCCAATTAATAAATTCCAATCAACTCCGCGAGGCAAGATGGCCCATTTTAATTTAACCGCAATAAAACTAAACAAAACTATTCCAAAGGGTTTGCCTAAAAATAAACCAGCCATTATTCCAACAATCAAAGTGCTTGGTGCACCTTCAAAAAGTTCACCTCCAAAAACAATACAAGTATTAGCAAGCGCAAACAAAGGCATAATTATAAAATTAACAGGAATATGTAAAAAATGAGCTACCCGACTCGAAACAGAAGGCATTTCATTTTTTTGAAATGTGGGCAAAGTAAAGGCAAGTAACACTCCTGAAAGTGTAGCGTGAATGCCCATACGATGAATGGTAAACCATAAAACAAATCCCAGTGCTATGTAAACACTGCTGTAATTCACTTTTAATTTATTTAAAAATAAAAGTAAAACAATAATGCCCAAACTCATTATTGCATAAATAAATTGTATCCCACTGCTGTAAAATAAGCCAATTACAACAATAGCTCCTAAGTCATCAACCACCGCTAAAGCTGTTAAAAAAACCTTTAAAGCAAGGGGTACTTTTTTTCCAACCAATGCTAAAACACCTAGTGCAAAAGCAATATCTGTTGCCATAGGAATTCCCCATCCAGCGGCAGCTACAGTTCCCTGATTAAAAAAATAAAAAATAAATGCAGGTATAATCATTCCTCCAAAAGCAGCAGCCAATGGGAGTGTGGCTTTTTGCCTCGTACTCAATTCACCTTCTGTAAGTTCTCGTTTAATTTCGATACCTACCAATAAGAAGAAGATACTCATTAAACCATCATTAATAAAAAACTCAATGCTTTTAGAAAAAACGGTATCACTAATAATTACTTGAAAAGAAGTGTGCCAAAAATGCATGTAACGCTCGCCAAAGGATGAGTTGCTCATGGCAATACTAAAAAAGGCACAAGCCAATAATAAGATGCCACCGAATTGCTGCGTTTGTATAAACTCGAGGAAATATTTACTTACGGTATGAAATGGCTTTGCCTTAATTTGTTTTTTCATTCCAAAGATTTCAATTAAAAAAGGTAAAAATTGAATGAATTAATCATCATGTCCTTTTCCTGAACCTTGTATTTTTCCTGTCTTCCATAGCATTTCTTCGGCTAGCTGCGCTTTTCTTAATGAATCTGAAAGTTCCTTACTTTCCAACCTGTTTAAGTTGGGTTGCCC
>JBILPB010000123.1:0-10063 GCA_044374175.1 Bacteroidia bacterium
AGCATTGTTGGCTATATTACTTATCGAAAATATTAAAGATGTTAAATTGTCAAAAGCCTAATTGAATGGAACAGGAAAATGAATTCAATACAGGCAGTTTAAATCATTTAGCAATTAAATGGAGGTGGCACTTAATAGCCATCGCCATTATTTCGGGCTTGGCTGCCACTGTTTTTTCTAGTGCTTCCTTTATAGAGCCTAAGTTTAAATCAACAGCAGTTGTATATCCTGTTAACATTGTACCATATAGTAATGAATCTGCAACAGAACAACTTTTGCAATTATTTCAAAGTGCCGATGTTAAAAATAAAATCATAGAAAAGTTTGACTTAGCCAATCATTATGGGTTAGGCGATAACTCAAAAGAGCCTAATTCTAAATTAATATTAGAGTTCAATGATAATGTTTCAATAAATAAAACAGAATTTGAATCGGTAAATATTGAAATTTTAGATAAAGATCCAATTAAAGCCTGCGCCATCGTTAATGAATTAATTACTGAAACTAATCTTAAGCTAAGACAATTACAGCGAGAGAAAAGTCAGGAAATGCATAGTATGTATGCTAAGCAACTTGAATTAAAAAAACAAGAAATCGATACCTTAAAAGTACAAATTAGCAAATTAAGGGTTGAAAATAACATCATTGATGTTTATAATCAAACAAGAGAAATAACCAGAGGGGTAATTAATTCAAAAGGTGGTGAGGCAAGTAAAATATCAAGTACCATTCAAGAAAAAGGGGCAGAACTCACCTCCTTAAATACAAAATTGGATGCTGCTTTAGGCTATTATACCAAGTTAAAGGCCTCTTACGATGATATTACTGGTGATCTAAATAAAGAGTTAACCTATACAAATGTAGTTACCAAACCATTTGTAGCCGATGCCAAATCATATCCAATTCGATGGATTATTGTATTGGCTAGCATAGTTGCCTCTCTTTTCCTAGGTTTTATTATTATTTCTTTTTCAGAAGGTAAAAAAAAAAACTTCAGGCAGTCCCACTAATTGATTTTAAAAATAAATTACATTACTACTTCTATTTAATTTGTGGTTGTTTTATAGCTTTAACCGCTGTTGCTATTGCCTTTGAAAGTTTTTGGGTGCTACTACTTCCGCTTTTAGTGCTCATCTTACTATTTTATTTTTACTCGCTAGATAAAGTGCTTTGGTTTATTATTATAACCACGCCATTCTCGTTAAACGTTAAATTAAAAGATTTTGGATTAGCCATTAGTTTACCCGGTGAGCCGCTGATGGCAGGTATTTTGATCTTATTTATTTTAAAAGTTTTATACGATATTAAAATTGAAAAAAAGATACTGTATCATCCCATCACCATTGCCATTATTATTAATTTAAGTTGGATTGCAATTACCACGGTTACCAGCACCATGCCTTGGGTTTCTTTTAAATTTTTATTGGCAAGACTTTGGTTTATCATCTGCTTCTACTATTTTGGTATATTGTTGTTTAAGGATGCCAAAAACATAAAAAGATTTATGTGGGCTTACATTTTACCTTTTACCATAATTATATTTTATACGCTTATAATGCACAGCCAATACGGTTTTACTGTTGAAACTGCCAATTGGATTATGAGCCCATTTTATAACGATCACACTATTTATGGTGCCATCTTAGCTATGTTTTTACCTATTATTGGTTACTTTATTTATAATAGCCAGTACACATTTGCGCAAAAAGGAATTTCTTTTGTGTTTCTGCTTATTTTCATTTTAGCTTTAGTGTTATCATTTACACGCGCAGCATGGATTAGTCTTGCCATTGCATTGGCTATTGGTGCAGTTATGTATTTTAGAATTAATATGAGAGTGGTAGTCTTTTTCGGTATTGTTGGCTTAGGACTGTTTTTAGTAACTAAAGACAGGATATTTATGAAGTTGGAAAAGAACAGACAGGATTCTTCTTCAAACCTCACTGAACATGTTCAAAGTATATCAAATATATCTTCTGATGCTTCAAATTTGGAGCGTATTAACAGATGGTCGGCTGCACTTAGGATGTTTCAAAAACACCCGGGCGTTGGTTTTGGCCCAGGAACTTATGCTTTTAAATATGCCCCTTTTCAATTTAGTTACGAAAAAACAATTATCAGTACCAATGCTGGTAATAAAGGAAATGCACACAGCGAATATATAGGTCCATTAGCCGAAAGTGGCGTGTTGGGTTTGCTCACCTTTGTAGCCATAGTGGCTATGATATTTTATTCTGGAATTTCACTTTATTACAGCATGGAGCAAGGCTCTCTGAGAGCGCTGTTGTTAGCAATTATTTTAGGTTTGATTACTTATTTTATTCATGGCTTTTTAAACAATTTCTTGGATACAGATAAAGCTTCGGTTCCAGTATGGAGTTTTGCTGCAGCCATTGTTGCTATACAGCTATACCATAGTAAATCGCTAAAAGCAAAAGAGACAATTGCTGAAGAGTAAATAGTAAATAATAAGTAATAGTCCCATCAATTTGCTTTCATCATTTAATCTTAAAAAAGCAATCATACAACCCATCAATTTGCCCTTAAATTGTAAGGTTAATTTATTTCTTTTACGGCTCGATTTAATAGATGAAGAAATAAGTGGCAACAAATGGTTTAAACTAAAATACAATCTAGAAGAAGCAATTAAATTGCAAAAACAACAAATTATCACCTTTGGTGGCGCCTTTAGTAATCATATTGCGGCTACTTCCAAAGCATGTAAACTTGTTGGCTTAAAAAGTTATGGTATCATAAGAGGTGAAAATATAGAAAACCATACTTTAAATTTAGCACAAGCCAATGGGATGGAATTAAAGTTTGTGTCAAGAACTTTGTACCGAAATAAAATGGCATTAATGGAATGGTTGGCACAAACATTTGATTTACAAAAAAGTTATGTGATTCCAGAGGGCGGTGCTAATGAACTTGGTATAGAAGGATGTAAAGAAATTGTAGACTTAATAAATATTCCATTTAATTATATAGCAATGGCTTGTGGCACTGCTACAACATTAACAGGGGTAATTAAAGCAATCAACAAAAATCAAATAGGGTTGGGATTTGCAGCATTAAAAGGGGGAAGTTTCTTGACACAAGAGGTAAATAAAAATTTATCTGATTACAATGCATCTGCTTTTAAAATTTTTGAAGATTACCATTTTGGAGGATACGCCAAACACAATGATGCGCTAATTACTTTCATGAGAAATTTCGAACAAGAACATCATATTAAGTTAGATTTTGTGTATACCGCTAAAATGATGTACGGATTATTGGACTTAATTCATCAAAACTATTTTCCTGCAAACTCAACAATAGTAGCCATTCATAGTGGTGGATTGCAGGGTAATTTGGGACTCGGAATTTAGTTGAAATCTCTTTTATTTCATTTAGTTTTAAAAGCTATTTTTGTGACCGTAATTTAAAAATTAAATTTATGAAAAGTTGGTTAAACATAGCACCCGATACTGATTTTAGCATGTATAATTTTCCTTTTGGAATTTATCAAATTGATCATCAAAAACCAAGGGTGGCAAGTATTTTAGGAGATTATATCATCGATTTGGCCGCCATGAATGCTTTGGGATTTTTTCATGAATTAAATATTACAGAAGGTGTTTTCGAAAACAATTATTTAAACGACTTTATGGCTTTAGGCAAAAAAGCTACGAATAGGGTACGTGCTATACTAATTGAAACTTTTAAAGACGAAAATTCTGGATTGGCTGTCAATGGAGAGTATCAAAAAATAATTTTAAAAAAGTATGCTGATGTAAAAATGTTGATGCCAGTAAAGGTGGGCAACTACAGCGATTTTTATAGTAGTATACAGCATGCAACCAATGTGGGCACTATGTTTAGAGATCCCGCTAATGCTTTATTACCTAATTATAAGCACATACCTATTGGTTATCATGGAAGAGCATCTTCAATTACTGTTTCTGGAACCAACTTTCATCGTCCAAAAGGACAAACAAAACCCGCAGATGTTGAATTGCCAATATTTGGACCATGTAAACAGTTAGATTTTGAATTAGAAGTGGCATTTATCACGGGTAAATCGACACAGCTTGGTGAAAGCATAAGTACAAATGATGCCGATGATTATATTTTTGGAATGGTTTTATTTAATGACTGGAGTGCACGAGATATGCAAACATGGGAATATGTGCCTCTCGGACCATTTTTAGCTAAAAACTTTTGCAGTACCATTTCACCATGGGTGGTAACTTTAGAAGCTTTGGAGCCATTTAGAGTAGAAGGAGAGCCACAAATACCAGCTGTATTGCCTTATTTAGAGTTTACTGGTAAAAAAAATATTGATATTAATTTATCAATAAGTATTGCCACTGAAACTGGTATTGAAAATCAGATATCATTATCTAATTACAAATATATGTATTGGAATATGAATCAACAATTGGCGCATCATACTGTAAACGGTTGTAATATAGAAGTCGGAGATATGTATGCTTCAGGCACTATTAGTGGAAATGATGAATCTGCGTATGGTTCAATGCTTGAATTAACTTGGAGGGGTACAAAACCTATTGCAATGCCTGACGGTACTGAGCGCAAATTTATTAACGATTATGATACAGTAATTATGAAAGGCGCTGCCGTTAAAGGTGATGTAAAGGTTGGCTTTGGTGAAGTTAGGGCAAAGGTTTTGCCTGCCATTTAAATAAATAATAAAATGATAGTAGATATTTTTATTCCCTGTTATATCGATCAGTTTTATCCTGAGGCAGGTTTCAATATGGTGAAAGTGCTCGATAAAGTGGGATGCTCTGTAAATTACAATATAGAGCAAACTTGTTGCGGACAGCCAGCTTTTCATTCAGGTAATTGGGATGATTGTAAAGAAGTAGGAGAGAAGTTCATAAAAGAGTTTTTAAACGACCGTTATATTGTTACACCATCTGCAGTTTGTGCGGGCTTTATTAAAAATCAATATAGCGAAATGTTTCATAATACAGTGTTGCATAATGAATATAAGCAGGTTCAAAAAAACTTATTTGAGTTTTCAGACTTTCTGGTAAATGTTTTAAAGATAAGTAATATTGGAGCCACTTTAAATGGAAAAGCAGTTTACATGCCTTCTTGCTCGTCACAAAAAAATTATGCCTTAAATAGTGAACCATTGCAATTGTTAGAAAAAGTAAGAGGTTTGCAATTGTTAGATTTCGCTGATGCAACCACTTGCTGCGGATTTGGTGGTAATTTTACCTTAAAATACGAGAATGTTTCTTCGGCTATGGCGCAAGATAAAATTGATAATATTTTAAAGTCAGGTGCTGAGTATATTATTTCTTCTGATTATTCATGCTTAATGCACCTCAACGCATTTATTAAAAAGCAAGCATTGCCATTAAAAGTGATGCACCTTGCTGATGTCCTTGCTGCAGGTTGGGATTAATTGCTGTAAGGTTTATTGATGCTAATTTCCAATCCCGATTGTATTTTATTCTTAACGAGTTGGATAAACTAAATTCGTTTCGGATACATGTATTATTGGTATAATACTTGTAATATTGTGTAAAATTTTGATATGAAAACAATATTTCAACGCTCTTTATTGCTACTTATAGCAATACACTCAAGCTTTCAAACCGCAGCACAAACATCTTCTCTTCTTTCAAGTAATTCTAGAAATTACACGTTTAATTTTAGTTTAAATAACCAGCAAGGTAGTCCGGAAATCACCAGATTTATAATCGATGCGCTTGCTCAAGGCTCAAATAAGCCAGCATTTAATGTAAATTATAGTATCAGTTTTGATCAAACTTTAGAATTACTTTTAGTAAACAATGTAATGCAAATTAATACTAAAAATAATTTTATACAACCAACTGGTGACGTATATTTCAGAAATTTTTACGTAGGTGATTTACTATTACCAACATCAATTAATTTGCTGGTGAATATTGTGGATGAAAGAGGCAGTTCTTTAAGAAGTTTGCAAATCTCAAATTTAAACAAAAGCAATGGTTATGGTACTATAATCAATACCAATATGATGCCAGTTGGTAGCCATAAATTAGGATTGCAGGTAGTAAACATGATGCTGTATTATGATGCACAAGCATTGAATGATTTTAACTTTCGTACAGGATTAATAAATGAGTATTATAATAGTAATATGATGCTTGATAATGCGCAAAATAAATTATCATCTATCGTTTTTGTATCGCCCGATAATATTGAAAATACAACAGCCATTTTACAACAAGTAGATAATGATATAAGTCTTATAGAAGCAAGAAACTTTGTAAATGTATTGCAACTTACCATGCAAGATCCTATTAATTTATTGAATAGAACAGCAGCCTTGCGAAATATTCTGACACAAAAAAGAATGTCGGTAAATATGGCTTATGCCTCATTAGATGCATATTATTATACAAAAGGTTTAGAAGCAATTTCAAATAAAAGCATATCACTTGCAGCAACATTATTTAATAAATCATTGGCTGTAAATCCCTTGTATGCGCCTTCAGCGTATCAACTTGCGCGCATAAAATTTGAAGAAGATAACTTAGTAGAAGCTGATCTTAAATTGAGAGAAGTTTGGTTTAACATGAATCCTGACCCAAACACTTATCAATATGCTTTAACCTTGTTCAAAAATTTATACAATGAATACTTGGAAGCGGGCGATAAATTAGCCAATGCTAATAACTACAGCGCAGCATTGGAACAATTTGATAAAGCGCAGAAATTATGCAGAGAGATTAATGGTGTGGTATGTAATGAATCGGTAAAGTTAGGGATTAGAAATTGTCGGCAGGCTATTTACAATGGCCTTTTAATTGATGCTAAGAAAATTGCTGAAGAGGGTAATAATAATGATGCTTACAACAAGTTTAATCAGGCTAAAAATTATGCTTCCGATTATCCCAAAGACATTCAAGATAGAAGTTATGAAGCCAATGTTGAAAAGGCACTTAAGTTTAATGAATACAAAAATGCAGTTAACAATGCAAAGGATGCATTTTCTAAAGCTGATTTTAGTGCTTCACTGGCAGGTTTTGAAACAGCCCATGATTTGGAAGGTAAGCATGGTTTTAGCCCTTCAATAATTCCATTAGACACCGAGCAGCAAGCAGCTAAAGGTGTTATCAAAAATAAAATGAATGAATTGTTGGAAATGGCCAATAAAAATGATTTTGATGCCCTAAAATCGCAACTAGCAAAGTATGAAGAAATGCAAACTTTTTATAAACTCGATAGCGATAAAGACATCAATACGCCTAAAAATACCATCAAGGAAAAACTTAAAAATTACACTTGTGATATGGCAAACAAAAAATTTGAAGACCTTGTGCAGAAAGCAAAAGCTAGCATAGCTTCCAATAATTATATTATTGCCAACGATAATTATGAGAATGCAATTAAGATTGCAAATGAAAATACAGTATGTGGTATAAATTTAACTAGCATTAGTGATGAAAAGATGAATATTGTAGCGCCTGCCACCTATCAAAAATTTATCAATACGATTCTTGATTTGCAAATGAATGGTAGTTTTAACGAAGCTGTTACTAAGTATAAAGAAGCACTGGCCTATCATGCACAATTCTATTTAAGTAAATTTAATCTCCCTAAAAAGAGTTTGTTTGATTTTGCAAAAGATAATTTTAAAAATGCTGCCCTCGACTTTGTAGCCAATGATTTTAGAAAGAATGGACAAATTGAAGAGGCTTTGCAATTGTATAAGCTTTTGATTAATCGGAACTACCCTTTAAGAAACATTAATGATGATTTATTTAGTTTAGGTAAAAGCTTTGGAACACGAGATAAATCAACTGGTGTAGCTAATTATAAAACTAAAATTATGGAATATACTGGCGATGATAAATCCTTAAAAAATTTCAAAAAAGGCTATTTAAGTGCCTTTGAAAATTAAATAATGAAAACGCAACATAATTATTTATTAGAGATTTGTTGTTACAGTGCAAGTGATGTGCAGCTGGCAGCCCAAGGAGGGGCGCAGCGTGTTGAACTTTGCAATGGTTATGAAGTGGGTGGGACAACGCCAAGTTTAGGAAATTTAATTTTGGCAAAATCAGTAAATCCAATACCTGTTTATGTTATGATAAGACCAAGAGGTGGGAATTTCGTTTACACCAGTATGGATAAAAAAGTAATGTTAAAGGATATTGAATTAGCCATTTTAAATAAAGCAGATGGTATTGTTTTTGGCGCTTTAACTGAAGATGGCACTATTGATAAAGTATTTTGTAAAGAAGTAATGGCCGCTTGTGAAAAGGTCCCAACAACATTTCACCGTGCCATTGATTTATGCAAAAGTCCTATTGAAGCGATTGATTTTTTAGTAGAAATTGGCGTTCAAAATATTTTAACATCGGGTGCCCAAACAAAGGCCGAACAGGGAATTGAATTATTGCAGCAAATGCATGATTTTGCTAAAAGTAACATTCAAATAATGGCGGGGTCGGGTGTCAATGCTGAAAATATTTTATCGTTTGCCCAAATAGGTTTTAAGCATTTTCATTCATCTGCCTCCATTATTCAAAAACAGAGCAATCAATCAGATAAAATTGCATTTAATGCTGGGTTAAATAATAATGAACTTGCTGTTGTCTCTATCAATAAAGTAAAAGCAATGGTGCATCAATTGAACACTTTTTTTGGAGCAAATGAAGTATATTAAATTAATTTATTGTTTAATTTCTTTAACGGTATTTAATGCCAATACAAAAGCAGCAATAGTTGAACTCGATAGCGATTATTGCGATTGGTATTTCTCTATCGGAAAAAGTAAAAAGCAATACATGGCTATTGTGCCTGGCAGCAATATCAATGATTTGGTCTGTAATAAACTCATTTCAAATCCCTACATTGATAATAATATATCAAATTTTAAATGGATTGAAGATAGCACCTTTACTTATGTAACCGCCTTTGATTTGCAAGTTAGAACTGAATTTAAGTACGATATTATTTTCGAAGGCTTAGATACTTATGCCGAAGTATATCTTAATAACCAACTGGTGTTAAAGGGCAATAACATGTTTGTAGCGTATCATCAAGAAATTACAAAATGGTTAAGAGATGGTACCAATTTATTAAAAATTGTATTTAAAAGTACGGTGGAGGTAGGCAAACAGAAAGCCATTCGTAATGCAATTAAATACCCGGCCGATAACGAAGAGGGAGAAATAAAATTGAGTCCGTTTGTTAGAAAAGCGGCCTTTCAATTTGGCTGGGATATAAATCCAAGATTAGTGAGTTGTGGCATTTGGCGGCCCATAAAGATTATTTCAACTTTAAAGAACGAAACTATTATCGATAAAAAAAATGAAATCAAACCAGCCGTAAAACCCTTTTATACACTTCGCCAAGAAAAAAAAGATGGAGGTGAATCGTTTGCCTTTTATTCAAATAAAAAAAAATCCGTTCAAACTTTTATGTATGGTGCCAATTATGTGCCTTACAACATGTATCCTATGCCAATAAAGAATTATAAGCGTGTGGCACATCTTCAAAAAAATCAGGGTTTACCAAACAGACATGATTATTATCGAAATTTATTTGGAGAACTAAAAAATTATGGCTGCAACATGCTCCGTGTGTGGGGTGGAGGATGGTATGAAGATGATTATTTTTACGAGTTAGCTGATAGCATGCATATTGCCATCTGGCAAGATTTTATGTTTGCCAATACCATGTATCCGGGCGATGAGGAATTTATCAATTCGGTAAAAGAAGAAATTAAATACAATGTTGAAAGATTAAGCAAACACCCGTGCATTGTGCTTTGGAGTGGTAATAATGAAATTGAAGTGGCATGGAAAAATTGGGGTTGGCAGTCAAAATATCATTATTCAAAAGAAGACAGCTTAAAATTAATTACTGACTACCATTTGCTGTTTCAAGAAATTATTCCAGCCGAATTGAAAAAACAAAAAAGTGTGGTGGCATATATTCCATCATCGCCAATAAGTAATTGGGGAAGGAGCGAAGATTTTAAGAAAGGCGATAACCATTATTGGGGAATATGGCACGGAGAAGCACCTTTAGAAGATTTTTATAC
>JBILPB010000217.1:0-4102 GCA_044374175.1 Bacteroidia bacterium
CTCCTGAATGACACACGGTTCTTGTCTTTCAGGAGGAATCTTTTTTTGTTGGTGTGGCTCAGGTGCAAATTATACGCTAGCCTTTTTGCTGGCATAAAAGTTTGCATTTAACTTTTACCTGCTATGCTTACTTTTAACAAGTTTCCTCCTAAATGACACGCGGTTCTTATCTTTCAGGAGGAATCTTTTTTTGTTGGTGTGGTTCAGGTGCAAATTATACGCTAGCTTTTTTGCTGGCATAAAAGTTTGGATTTAACTTCTACCTGCTCTGCTTACTTTTAACAAGTTTCCTCCTGAATGACACACGGTTCTTGTCTTTCAGGAGGAATCTTTTTTTGTTGGTGTGGCTCAGGTGCAAATTATACGCTAGCCTTTTTGCTGGCATAAAAGTTTGCATTTAACTTCTACCTGCTCTGCTTACTTTTAACAAGTTTCCTCCTGAATGACACACGGTTCTTCTCTTTCAGGAGGAATCTTTTTTTGTTGGTGTGGCTGTGGTTAAAATTATGTACAGGTCTTTTTGTAAATAAAACCTAGCTGTTAATTTTCAAAGTTATTCCATGCTTTCAACAACTTTCTAACAAATAAATTTTGGTTGCTTTCCTCCTTAATGCAAAACTCATTGTCAAACAACCTCAATTTAATTAAAAACCTTATCTTTGCGCCCCCTTAAAAAATTAAGAATCAATGATTAGTACAGCTAATGTAGGTTTACAATATGGTAAACGTGTGTTATTCGAAAAGGTAAGTATCAAGTTTAATCCTGGTAATTGCTACGGCATTATTGGCGCTAATGGTGCCGGTAAATCAACCTTTTTAAAAATTCTTTCTGGTGAAATTGAACCACAACAAGGACAAGTGATTGTTGATGCTGGTGAGCGTATTTCGGTGTTGAGCCAGAACCAAAATGCCTTTGATGCTTATACTGTAATTCAGGCTGTAATCATGGGTAATAAAAGATTATCTGATATCATGATTGAAAAAGATGCTTTGTATGCCAAACCCGATTTTAATGATGCAGATGGTATTCGTGTTTCTGAATTAGAAGGAGAATTTGCCGAATTGAATGGCTGGAATGCCGAAACTGAAGCCGCTGAATTACTAGAAGGTTTAGGAATCTTAACAGATGAACATCAAAAGCTAATGAGCGAAATTGGTGGTTCCGAAAAAGTAAGGGTGTTATTGGCGCAAGCATTATTCGGTAACCCTGATATTTTATTGCTGGATGAGCCTACCAATAACCTAGATGCTTCTACCGTATTGTGGTTGGAAGATTTTTTGGCTGAATTTCAAAATACGGTGATCGTTGTTTCGCATGATCGCCATTTTATGGATGCAGTGTGCACCCACATCGCAGATATTGACTTTTCGCAAATACAATTGTTTACAGGTAACTACTCGTTTTGGTATGAAAGTAGCCAGTTAATGTTGCGTCAGAAGCAGGATGCCAACAGAAAAGCCGATGATAAAAAGAAAGAATTACAAGATTTCATTGCACGTTTTAGTGCCAATGCTTCTAAATCGCGCCAGGCAACTTCCAGAAAGAAATTGTTAGATAAATTGGTGTTTGAAGATATGAAACCCTCTTCAAGAAAGTATCCTTACATTGTTTTTAAACCTAAAGCAGAAACACGAAATCAAATTTTAGAAGTAAAAGGTTTAAGAAAAGCAGTGGATGGTATTGATTTGTTTAAAAATATGAATTTTACTGTTGATAGTGGCGATAAGATTGCTTTTTTAAGTAGCGATGGATTAACAGTTTCTGCTTTGTTCGATATCTTAACTGAGGAAAAACCTTTTGATCATGGCGAGTTTAAATGGGGCGCTACCGCACAAATAGGCTATTTTCCAAGAGTAAATGATCATTTTTTTGAAGGCGATTTAAGAATTATTGATTGGTTGCAACAATATTCAGAAGTAAAGGAAGAGCCTTGGATAAGAAGTTTTTTAGGCAAGATGTTATTTTCTGGTGAAGAATCATTAAAGAAAACAAAAGTACTTTCCGGAGGAGAAAAAGTGAGATGTTTAATTGCCAAATTGATGTTAGAAGCACCCAATACACTGATTTTAGATCAACCGACCAATCACTTAGATTTGGAAGCTATTACCTCTTTAAATGATGGTTTGAAAACATCTACAGGGAATTTATTGTTTAGTTCACATGATCATTTGTTTGTTGAGACTATCGCCAACAGAATTATCGAAATTTTACCGGGTGGCATTATCGACAGAAGAATGACCTATGATGAATATTTAAGAGATGAAAAGGTTAAAACCTTAAGGACTTCTTTGATGGAGAATTAATAATGTTTAACTCACATTTTCTCGCAAAAAGTTCCAATCTTAGTATAAAGTAGTAATATATTGCGACAATCATTATTATTTCATTGATAAATATTTTTGTTATTTCGTTGATTTTGAATTACTTTTGCGAACATTTTGATAATTATTTTACTAATCCTTAATACTTCCGATACATAACATGAGACAACTCAAGATAACCAAATCAATCACAAACAGAGAAAGCGCATCACTTGATAAGTATTTACAAGAGATAGGAAGAGAGGAGTTGATTAGTGCCGATGAGGAAGTTCAGTTAGCCAAACGCATTAGAGAAGGCGATCAGGCTGCATTAGAGAAATTGACAAAGTCGAATTTACGTTTTGTGGTTTCTGTGGCCAAGCAATATCAGAACCAGGGCTTAAGCTTACCCGATTTAATTAATGAAGGTAATTTAGGTTTGATTAAAGCCGCTAAGCGTTTTGATGAAACAAGAGGTTTTAAATTTATATCCTACGCAGTTTGGTGGATTCGTCAGTCTATTTTACAAGCATTGGCTGAACAAGCGCGTATCGTGCGTTTGCCATTGAATCAAGTTGGTTCGTTAAATAAAATTAATAAAGCATTCTCTAAATTAGAGCAGGAGTTTGAAAGAACACCTTCGGCCGAAGAATTAGCTGAAATATTAGATATCGCAGAAGATAAAGTGGCCGACACCATGCGTGTATCTGGTCGTCATGTGAGTATGGATGCACCATTTGTGCAAGGTGAAGAAAATACTTTGTTGGATGTGTTAGTAAACAATGATTCTCCTAGAGCAGATACAATGCTCATCAGCGAATCTTTGCAAAAAGAAATTGAGCGTTCACTTTCAACACTTACTGAGCGCGAGAGAGATGTAGTGAGATTATTTTATGGAATTGGATTCAATCACGAATATACGCTAGAAGAAATTGGCGATAAGTTTGATTTAACAAGAGAAAGAGTTCGTCAGATCAAAGAAAAAGCAATTAAAAGATTAAAGCATTCATCAAGAAGCAAGCATTTAAAGGCTTACTTGGGATAAAGAAAATCAAGATTGGTTGGTGACAAGGCTGATGTGGTTTATACTGCTCAGCCTTTGTTTTTTTACCAACATTAATATTCAATTGCATATTATCTAAAAAACATTTTTTTTATTACTTATGAATAATCAACGGTTTATAATTATTTGGTAATTATTTTAATAAAGTAGCGTATTAATTGGTTAACTTTGTGATTAAGGTTTTCGAGATAGATTGCTTGGGTAATACTCACATAATTTAAAAAGGAGGGACTATGTTTGATGAATTTGAGAATGAAGAAATGAGCAGTAAAGATGAGGCAAAATTGTTGGAGCGGTATGAGGAGATGATAAAGCAAAATGGACATGCCTTTTTTGATGAAGATGAATTTGATGAGATTATAGCTATTTACACTGATAGTAGGTCTTTTTCAAAGGCGCTTAAGGCAGCTGAGTTGGCCTTAGATCAACATCCATATAGTGTTATATTTTTAGTGCGTCAGGCACAATTATATGGTGCTTCAAACCAAATACACAAGGCATTTGACGTGCTTTCTAAAGCAGAATCTTTTGAACCAAATAATGAAGAAATTTGGGTTACCAAAGGCTCTTTATATAGCCATCTTAACGAGCACGATAAAGCAATTCATAGTTTTAAGCAAGCCCTAAAAATAAGTCAGGAACCTGACGAAATTTATATGATGATTGCTATCGAATATGAAAACAAAAAGGATTATATCAAAGCCATTTATTTTTTAAAGAAAGCGGTCGCCAACAATA
>JBILPB010000066.1:0-16727 GCA_044374175.1 Bacteroidia bacterium
CTATTTAATAAATACAATTGGTATTAAATGCTTACTTTAAAAAGGTTTCCTCCTGAATGACACCGTTTTTTTTGTCTTTCAGGAGGAATCTTTTTTTGATGATGAGTTGCAGTATCAAATAATACCGATTATACAAAATAAATAGTCCAATTTTATTGAACTATATTTTGTTATATCGGCATTAGCCATTGTAAATTTATTAAATGGCTTTGGGCTATTTAATAAATACAAATGGTATAAGACGCAAATCTATAAAGACTAAATAATACCGATTACACTTTCAATTTAGTCCAATTACGGCCAAGCCTTATTGTACTAGTTTCAAGTCGTATCGGCATTAACCATTGTAAATTTATTAAACAGCTTTGGGCTATTTAATAAATACAATTGGTATAATTTAATCCTTTTCTGTGCAGGCCGGAGGCCTTTGGGTAGCTTCACTCGCGGGACACGAGGAAGGCGAAGTTATTATTATGTAAAGTAACATTTCTATAATATGTAAAATAATAAGTCTATAATATGTAAAATAATTCTATATTTGTGAAAGAAAAAAAGTGTATGTCATCACAACTTTCCTATATAGCGCGTATTTCAGACGAAGAATTGCAACGAAAATTAAATGCTTCGGGCGCCTTATTAATTCGTGGGATGAAGGCATGTGGTAAAACACAATCAGCGAAGCAACTTGCAGCGAGCATGATCTCTTTTGATCAAGACGAGCAGGTTCCATTGTTTATGGAAACAGCTCCACAGCGATTGTTGCTTGGAGATGCACCCCGCTTGATTGATGAATGGCAAGAATACCCTAAAATTTGGAATTATGTGAGACATGAAGTGGATCAACGAAATAAAACGGCTCAATTTATTTTAACGGGTTCTTCAAATCCGGAAGAAAGTGCAAAAATGCACTCGGGTGCAGGAAGATTTACGGTGTTAGATATGCGTACAATGTCCTGGCAGGAAATGGGTTATTCAACTGGTGAGATCAGCTTGGGTAAATTATTAAATGGAATTAATCAACAAACAATTGACACGCCAACAGACCTTGAATTTATAATCGAGCGAATTATAAAAGGCGGATTTCCTGGTTTAATGAATAAAAGTTTAGCTCAGGCAATAGAAATCAATCGTGCTTATGTTGATTTGTTGGCAGAAGTAGACATGAGTCGTGTTTCAGCTGTCAAAAGAAATCCCGATAAAGTGCGCGGTCTACTGCGTGCACTGGCTCGTAATGTAGCAATAACTGTGGATATCACAGTGCTAGAGAGAGATGTTAAACTAAATGAAAACACGGATATTTCTCGTCCCACAATTTACGATTATCTGGAAGCCTTAAATCGTTTGATGATCATTGAAGATCAACCTGCATGGAATAAACATATCCGATCTTCGGCATCTCTGCGTAAATCCGGTAAACGTCATTTTTCAGATGTTGCTCTTGCGGTGGCTTCATTAGGTATAGGAAAAGAAGCCTTGATAAATGATTTAAAATTAACAGGTTTTTTATTTGAATCATTAGTTGTTCATGATTTGAGAGTTTATGCACAAGCGAATGACGCAAAAGTATATCATTATTATGATTCAACTGGTTTGGAAGTAGATGCTATTGTGCAACAGTATTCTGGCAAATATTGTGCTTTTGAAATTAAATTAGGAATCGGGCAAATTGATGAAGCAGCAAAAAACTTATTAAAATTTGCTTCAATTACAGAAGAGTCAAGTACAACAAAGTTACAATCATTGAATGTGATTACCGGCACCGGTATAAGCTATGTGCGCAAAGATGGAGTAAACGTTATCTCCCTTGCTTCGCTGGGTTATTGAAAATAAGTTAATTCTTACAATGTATAAAATAAAAGCATGCTACATCCATTAGCGCAAATATTGCTAGTTCAAGTTTAACCAATTGTGTTTATTAAATAGTCCAAAGCTATTTAATAAATTTACAATGTATAATGCCGATATAACAAAATATAGTTCAATAATATTGGACTATTTATTTTGTATAATCGGTATTACAAATGAGTGCTAATAAAGGGGGTTCAATTTTAAAAATATATGCAAATAAAAACTATAGTTCTAATAAAGGTTATACTGATTACCACCTTGCGTGTTTTTTCTCAAAACATATCAGGAAATTTATCTTTATTATCCAATAAAACTATTCGTTTAGAAGGTTTCAATGGCTTAAATTCTTATCCAATTTCATCTGCTAGCTCAGATGAAAAAGGGAATTTTAAATTAACTTATGCCAAATCAGATTATGGAGTTGGCTATCTTATTGCGGATGATAAAAAACCACTTTTCGTTATCCTTAGCGGAGAGGATATTGAAATAGTTGGCGATGCGTTGAGTGCGGTAGAAACAATTCACATCATAAAAGGGAATGAAAATTTACTGTTTGAACGATATGCAAAAGAGCATCCAAAAAGAGAGCAAGCGCTTAGTGCATGGATATATTTAGAACAAATTTATGTTGCTGATTCCATGTTTTCTATTCAAAAAACACCAAGCAAAGCCATTCAATTAGAAAAGCAGCGAATAAAAAAAGAAGACGATGAATTTTTAGCAAAACTACCTAAGAATAGCTATGTGAGTTGGTTTTTGCCTACACGTAAACTAGTGAGTTCGGTATCAACAGTAGCCCAATACCGCCCAAAAGAAATACCATCAACAATTTTGGCATTTAGAGCATTGGATTATAGCGACCAACGATTGTATAAAAGTGGTTTGTTTAAAGATGCCATTGAAAGCC
Organism: Bacteroidia bacterium; assembly: GCA_044374175.1. Lineage (GTDB taxonomy): Bacteria > Bacteroidota > Bacteroidia > UBA4408 > UBA4408 > CAIKXD01. The sequence goes on from JBILPB010000066.1 coordinate 2,756, forward strand.
ATTTCTGGTTGTTAGAGAATAGTGGTAAATCAATAGATTCTGTTTTTATTGAAATGAAATTATCTATTGATGCCATGATGATTCATTTGATTAAAGATGAAAAAAAACTGAATGAAGTTACCGATTATTTGTTTGATTTATTGGAGCGTCATAGTCTTTTTCAAGCATCGGAGTATTTGGCCATTAAAGTTTTAAATCAAGTGAGTTGTACCATCAACAGTGATCTTGCAAAGCAGTTGGAAACCTACCGTGTGATGAAAAAAGGTAACAAGGCACCTGATATCATTTTCACAAATGATTATTATGCGCCAGGATATGATGTAAATCGCTTACCAAAGAAAATTTCTGATTTAAAAAGCAAATATACTGTAGTGGTTTTTGGTGCCAGTTGGTGTAAGAAATGTACCGAAGAGTTGCCTGAGATGGCGAAACTATATTCAAAATGGAAATCACAAAATGTTGAGGTAGTTTTTATTTCTTTAGATGAAGACAAAGAACAATTTAAGAGCTTCGTAAAAGATTTTCCTTTTATTTCTGTTTGTGATTATCAAAAATGGAAAAGTCCTATTGTGAATGATTATTACGTATTTGGCACCCCAACATTATATTTATTAAATGATAAGCGCGAGATTCTTTTACGTCCGAATTCAGTAAAACAAATGGATGCTTGGGTCGATTGGTATTTGGTTCAGGGCAATAAATAAAAGGCAAGTGCCAATCAAAGCTAAATCAGGCTTGGCAAGTTTTATTAATCAAAAAGGAATAAACTGTTTTTAATCTCACTGTTGAAGCTTTTTAATTTTCTCAAGTTCATTTATATCAAGTACATCTTTAACTCTGTTGGTTAATCTTTTTGAATCTAAGAGATGATTGATATGTAAAAATTTTACTGATATTTCTGCAATTATGGCTTCAACAGCCATTTGATAGCATGTGTCAAAACTGTTTTTATCAAATCCAGCAATATAGGTCATGATATCTAATTCAAATCCTGAATCTAGATAAATTGATGTCCACCCAGGGATTAAATCAGTAGTTTCCAATTCTTCAAAGTCGCCCAAACCAAGCCCTTTGATTGCTTTTCTTAAGTTTTTTCTATTATGAGAATCATCTTTAATCCAAATGTCAATATCTGCAGAAATTCTAGTAACTCCATGCAGCGTAGTTGCAAAGTCATCAACTAAAATATATTTAACTTCAAATTTTTGAAGCGCTTTTAATAAGTTAATTAATTCATCATTATTAATGTCCATTTTTAAATTTTATTTTTTGGCTTATTAATTATGATGGCCTCCTTGAGCAATTTTTGAATGGCAATTAATTTTAAGAGTTGAAAAAAACGTTCTTCATAAGTACTCTTAAGTCTTATTTTTAACTTCTCTTCTTCAGAAATATGTAGTAAACCTTTTGGATATTTACTCATAGCATTTTACGTTTGAATTACACCTACATTATAACGTTTTTTGATTGGCGATTGGTTGGCTGCCTGTATGCCCATACTAATTACCTTGCGCGTATCCATTGGATTGATAATGGCATCGATCCATAATCTTGCTGCAGCGTAATAAGGTGAAGTTTGTTTATCGTATTTATCTTTAATTCTGTTATATAATTCAGCTTCGTTTTCGGGAGTAATCAATTCTCCTTTTGCTTTTAAGCTGGCTACTTCTATTTGTACCAATACTTTTGCAGCTTGTGCTCCGCCCATAACAGCTATTTGCGCACTTGGCCATCCAACAATTAGTCTAGGATCATAAGCTTTTCCGCACATGGCATAATTTCCAGCACCATAGCTATTTCCAACAACAATGGTAAATTTAGGAACCACTGAATTGCTCATAGCACTTACTAATTTTGCACCATCTTTAATAATGCCTCCGTGCTCGCTACGAGAGCCAACCATAAAGCCTGTTACGTCTTGTAAAAACACCAATGGGATTTTTCTTTGGTTGCAATTCATAATAAAACGGGCAGCTTTGTCGGCACTATCTGAGTAAATTACACCTCCAAATTGCATTTCGCCTTTTTTGCTTTTTACTACTTTGCGTTGATTGGCAACAATACCTACAGCCCAGCCATCTATGCGCGCTAAACCGCAAATGATAGATTGTCCATAGGCAGCTTTATATTCATCAAACTCAGAGTTATCTACCAAGCGGTAAATAATTTCGTGCATATCATATTGCTTATCTCTGGTATCAGGTAAAATGCCAAAAATTTCTTTGGGATCCTTAGCAGGCAACACTCCTTTAATTCTATCAAATCCAGCATCAGCAGGCTTTCCTAGCTTATCCATAATATTTCTGATGCGTGTTAAACAATCTGCATCATCTTTACATTTGTTATCAGTAACACCACTAATTTCGCATTGTGTGGTAGCACCACCAAGGGTTTCGTTGTCTATAGTTTCGCCAATGGCTGCTTTTACCAGGTAGGAGCCGGCTAAAAATATACTTCCTGTTTTATCTACAATCATAGCTTCATCACTCATGATAGGTAAATAAGCACCACCAGCCACACAACTGCCCATAATAGCAGCAATTTGTATAATACCCATGCTGCTCATGATGGCGTTATTGCGAAAAATACGGCCAAAGTGTTCTTTATCAGGAAAAATTTCATCCTGTAAAGGCAAATAAACACCCGCACTATCAACTAAATAGATGATAGGTATTTTATTTTCCATAGCAATTTCTTGTGCGCGCAAATTCTTTTTGCCTGTAATTGGAAACCAAGCGCCAGCCTTAACTGTAGCATCGTTTGCAACAATTAAACATAATCTTTTGCTTACATAACCCATCACAATTACAACACCTCCACTTGGGCAACCACCGTGCTCCTCGTACATGTCTTCGCCAACAAAAGCACCAATTTCAATGGTTTGTGAGTCTTTGTCAATTAAAAATGCAATACGCTCGCGTGCGGTCATCTTGCCTTCGGCATGCAATTTTTCAATACGTTTAGGGCCGCCACCCTGATAAACTTTCGTTAATTTTTTTTCCATATTAGAAACATGCATGCGGTTGGCATCTTCGTTTCTGTTAAAATCTATATTCATAAATACAAGTATGTGTGTGCAATTTTAATCAATTTAATGCGATTAATGAAAAGCAAATTTATTTATTTGGTAAAATTAGGTTGTTTTAGTAATCCAATAAAAAATATGGCAGCAAAGAGGCTTAAACACCATAATCTGCTGAAATTAACAAATAAGTTATCGATGTGCAAAAGACTTATCAATACAGGAATAAAACCAATAGTAGCATAGGCCAAAAACAAGGTTATTTTCCAACATTTATCCTTAACTATTTGTAAAAATGCCATTGATGCAAACAAACAAAAAAGTAGATGATAAGAGGCAGAACCATTTTCGAATAAGAGCAATATCAGAGTAACGGAAGTAAGTGAAACTATTAAAAAATATTTTGAATTGAAATATTTTAGCCAAAGTAAAATGACAAAACATAACCAAATAACCTTCCAGATGATTTTCAATAAATTTACTGACCAATTGGGCCAGTGCGAAAGTTGAGAGAGTAAATTGGCGAGCGCTTCCATACTTTGATATTGTATGCTTAAGGCTGTTTGATTGGCTACTTTGCCATGCAAGTAGTTATCTATAAAAACTTGAAAAAAACTATTGTATGCATCAGTACCTCCAATGACAAGTGTAAAAAGATGTATGACCATAAAACTCAATAACAAGAAAAAAGTAATTTTATATTGTTTTTTAAACAGCAAAAAAGGAATAAAAAAAAGTGGCAAGAATTTGAATGCTGCAACAAAACCCCAAGACATGCCTGAAAGTATTGCTTTGTTTTGCACCAATGCAATCCAACCTAATAATATAAAAGCAAGCATAACCAAGTAAACTTGGCCTAACATTAAATCATTATATAAACTAAAACCGCTGAGCAAGAAAAATACTGAAGCGCTAGTTTTATCGATATTGCAAATTGATTTCAGTAAAAAAACAATACCAACTATGGCAATTAAGCTTATCAATATCCAAATTCTTTTGGCATTTAATAAGTCAAATGATGTAAGCCCCAAAGCCAGCAATGATGTTGTTGGAGGATACATAACAAATAAACCGCTTGCCTCGCTATTGTATTCATGAATTGCGGTGTTAAACAAAGCCACATCATAAGCATCGGCTAAATGTCCTTTAATTAAGAGTTGAGCACTCACATAATAATTAGGAAAATCTGTGTTTGCTTTATTCCAACCTGCTTTTATTCCAAACCATAATAAAGGTAAAAGCAATACATATAAGAGCATTAGCTTGTATTTATTGTATTTTATTATGATGTAATTCACAATGGCTTTATTGATTTAAGATAAATTAAATTTGTTAATTATCTATAGGTGCAATTGGAGCAACTTCTGATTAGATATTTATTTTGAAAACTATTCGAGTATAATTTTACACCAGTTAATTTTGTTTGATGAAATTACTTTTAAAAAATAAATGCCTTTACTCTCATTTTCTAAATTAATTTTGAAGCTGTTTGAATTAATATTGTCGGCATGTTTGACTAATATTCCATTTACTGAAGTTAGAGTATAGCTTATTTTTCCTTTAAAATTATTTAAATTTATTGAAACAAATCCATTTGTTGGATTAGGGTAAATTGATAAATTGTAAAAAGTATTTTCTGCATCTTCGACTGTTGTAATGTTAACACAGGTTGAAGTGTCAATACACCCTCCTCCATTTATTTCAACAGCATAATTGCCATTCATTGTAGCAATATAAACTTGGGATGTTTCATTAGGAATAACGGCAAAGTTATTATTACAATCTAGCCATTTGTAGGTAGCTCCTATTTGGTTTGAAGCAATAGTATTACCATTTACGCTGGTTGAAGTATTTAAATTATTAACAGTTAAATCAAGTGTTACTAGTGAGTCGCAGCCATTGGAGCTTCCATTTTGGATAGTATAAGTTGCAGCATTATTGCTAGTGTAATATGTATTTCCATCAATCCAATTGAGTGAGTCACATACATTTTGAGCATCAATTCCAGTGGCAGTTATGCAGTATGGACAAGAAATAGGTACTAAAGTTAAAGAGCTACTTTGTTGACTTGTAACACCTATTCCTAGTTGGCCCCAATAATTCCAGCCCCAGGTCCACATACTTCCATCATTTTTAATTACTGCACCGCTTTGATTTCCGACAGAAACTTGTTCGAAATCTGCATCAAGCCCAAGTTGTGTAAATGAATTTGCGTATTGAACAATAGTTGAGTCATATCCTAATTTAACTCCTGAATACCATAATGTTCCATCTGTTTTAATAATTGCAGTTGTGTTATCACCACAATCGATATCAGACACATAATATTCAGGACAACCAGCACAGGTAGTTCCTCCTGATGTGTTATAAACATTACTTCCCCAAAAAACTATAAGATTAGATGTTTTTACATCAAAGCTATGTTTAGCACCTGCAGATGTTCTTAATATTGAATTTGCATTGTAAGATCTTTGCGTAGGTGTCATCACATAAGTTGGATTTGAGTTTTGCCCCAGTGGATTACCATTATTATAACCCCAACCCCATGTTGTTCCATTTGTTTTTACAGCGAGTGAATAGCGATCGCCAGCAGAAACAGACAACCATGTATTTAAATTGCCAACTTGTGTAGGAATATTTTTATGGTAAGTAGGGCCATAATTGGCGCCATAACCTAATGCAAAATAAGCACTGTTTCCCCAAGACCAAAGCGTGCCATTGGATTTAATTCCAAGTGCATGTGAATAACCTGCAGAAACCTGAACCCAATCATTATCATCACCAACTTTTACAGGAGATAATTTATTAATTGTTGAGCTATCTCCTAATTGTCCGAATTGATTGTTTCCCCAAGCCCATAAGGTACCATCGGTTTTTATTGCCAAACTAAAAGCTGTTGGACCAGTGCCAGCGGAAACAAAAAGCCAATTAGTATCAGTTCCTATTTTTACAGGTGCGTTTTCAATTGCAATTGTACCATTTCCGAGTTCGCCAAAATGATTATAACCCCACACCCATAGCGAACCATCCTCTGTAATTGCTAAATTATGAGCGTAACCTACTGACACTTTTTTCCAGCATTGTGCAAAGGAAAATAAGCTTAAAAAACAAGAAATAATAACTAATATATTTTTTTTCATAAATACGAAGTTTCGTTTTTTGGTAAATACTTTTGCAAGGTAGCTCTTATAATTTATAAACAAGAAAATCTAAAGAGCTAGTAATAGAAATAAATAAAATTTAATATTAAAAAAATGCCTTATTATTGTTTTAATGAAAACTAACTTTCACAAACTCGGCTTTGGTTTTTTATTTTTTTTCATGCTGTTGCATGAAGCCTGTACATATAATCATTTGCCTGAATCAAATAAAACAATAATTTTAAACTGGTATCCAGCACCAGCACATCAAACCAAGGAAGAATTTACAACGGGAATGGTATGGCTTTTTTCATATTTAGGTGCAAAATTGCCTACAGAAAAATTTGATCTTGGAATTAAATTTATAGAAGCCAAGAAAATAGAAATTAATATCGCAGAATTAGGATTTTCGGAACATGCTATCAATAACTTAGAGCAATTAATTAATTTGGTAAAACAAACACAAGCGTATAATACCACTGGAGGCATTGATGCAGGTCGTTTTTTTGCACTTTGTTTTAACAACACCTATCACTATTATAAAATTACAAATGCTCCAAAGACATTTAATGATTTTAGTGCGCAATATGCGAGTTTGGCTTATAAAACCTTTGTTTGTGATACTTCTTCTATTTCAAATTCTTCGCGTATTTTTAACTACACGGTAGATGATTTAAATATTCAAAAAAATTACTTTATTTCACATGAAGGAGAAGGAAGATATAGCAATGGCTCCTTCTTAGAAAGTGGCATTATAGAAGCTTTCGATTATATGGATAATGGTCAACCTCGGTTTGTGATCTATAATCAACAGGGAGATTTATATGCACCTAAAGACCCTTTGTTACATCGAGCAGGCAAGCCAGCAAAGTGTATGTGGTGTCACGAAAGCGGCATGCAGCCTTTGTTTAGTGGTACAGGTAATATTTCTGGATTTGTAAGCAGGGAAGATTTTTTAGAAGATCAAAGGATATTCACAAGTAAACTTAAAGCATTTCATGCTCAAACAAATGCTCAACTTAATTTTAGTGATAACAAAGCACATACGCAAGGAGAATTTATTTATTTATGCTTTAATGAGCCTAATGCAGCGCGTTTGGCCGATGAGTGGAATATAAGCGAGGACGCTGTGAAAAAAATGTTGTCTGGAATCCCTACACATATTAACTATGAATTTCCATTTTTAAAAGATGTTTATTACCGCGCTCAAATTGAAAAATATGCCCCTTACAGTTCCATTGCAGTGAGTGATGAAATGAGAGAAGCCACAAATAATGAACCGAATTATTTGAAATAATGGCAAGCAAGAGCAAGTTTTTGCAACGCCTATTAATGATAGGCAATGGAGTGGTTTTTCAATTGATTAATGCATTCAGCACAGCAATTATTGCCTACTTTGTAATGGCCAACAAACATACATTGTTGTGGGGAAAGTTTGCAGCAATATGGGTGTTAATTTCTTTGTTTACCATCGTTTTTAATTTTGGCAGCAAAGATTATCTCATTAAGGAATATAGCACATCTTTAACAAAGGCAATTGATTTAACTAAAACAAACATGATATTGCGCTTGCCTCTGCTACTCGCTTGTTGTGCGATTTCATTCTTTATTTTTACATTAAATGAGCTTTTACAAATAAATTTAATCTTACTTTCTTCCTTTGTAGTAAATAGTTTTCATCCTCTATTGATATACGAAAAAAGATTCAAATTTTTGTTGTTTGTAGAATTGATTGCCATTTTAGCACAACTCATTTTTTTGTTTTCATTAAGCGAACCATTGCAACTAAATTATTTGATTATTTCTTTCTTGATTTATTATTTAGTAAAATGTTTTTCTTTATTTTTTATTTATGATACAGCGCTCATCCCTTTATCAAAACAATTTAATTTTTACAAGTTAAAACCACTACTCCCTTTCTTTTTTTTGGCATTGGGTGGTATGTTGGTTAATAAGGCAGACTTTATTGTTGTAACTGCAATACTTGATGATATTAGTAAAGCCCATTATCAAATAATTTCTACTTTTTCGACTATGGGAATTATAGCTGCTCATGCTCTTCTACAACCTTTTATGAAGGAGATATATCGAATTAATTGGAACTCATTTAAAAGCATTGCTACACAATACTTTTTGATTGGTATTGTGCTCAGTTTGTTGTATACCATACTTGTTTATTTTGCCATTAGCGTTTTATTTAAATTTAATTTATCTATATACTCATTGGTTTTATTGTATGCCATTGAACTCCTATTTTTTGCTACAAATCCACTGATATTTTTTCTTTTTAGAAACGATAAACAGCATCACTTGGTAACCATAATTTTGTTAGCAGGAACTTTTAATTTGTTATGTGCGTGCCTTCTTGTAAAATCATTTGGCATTAACGGAGCTTTAATGGCAAATTTAATTGGCAATTGTTTAATATTTATTTTTTTATGGTTTTTAAAATCAAGAATACTAAAGCAATTAATGGCTGAAACTGCCTATTAAACTTGTATTTATTTATTTCATAACTTTTATGAAAATTATGCGCATCAAATTTTAACTTTGCATGTAAATTTGGAAAAGATACAACGGTGCAAAATTTCTTAGAAACATTAAATCCTCCGCAGCAACAGGCTACCACCACAGTGAAAGGCCCAATGATGATTATTGCAGGCGCTGGCTCAGGAAAAACAAGGGTAATTACATTTCGTATTGCTTATTTAATGCAAAATGGTGTTGATCCGTTTAGCATATTGGCTTTAACCTTTACCAATAAGGCCGCCAAAGAAATGAAAGAGCGTATTGAACATATTGTGGGTGCTGATAAGGCGCGTAGTTTATGGATGGGCACATTTCACTCTGTTTTTTCAAAAATTTTGCGAATTGAAGCCGAAAAATTAGGCTTCCCAACCAATTTTACGATTTATGATACAGATGATTCTAAAAGCCTTTTAAAATCTATTATTAAAGAATTAGGTTTAGATGAAAAGCAATACAAGCCAAGCCTAGTTTACAACCGTATTTCATCAGCAAAAAACAATCTCTTATCCTGGAAAGCATACAATGCTAATGAAGAAATTCAACGTGAAGATAAGTTGAGCGTAAAGCCACAATTAGGAACAATTTACAAAATTTATCAGCAGCGTTTGTTTCAATCATCTGCTATGGATTTTGATGACTTATTGTTTAATACCAATATTTTATTTAGAGATTTTCCAGATGTGTTGTTAAAGTACCAGCACAAGTTTAAATATGTGATGGTAGATGAGTATCAGGATACCAATTTTTCGCAATATGTTATTGTTAAGAAGTTGGCTGCAGTGAATGAAAATATTTGTGTGGTGGGCGATGATGCACAAAGTATTTATGCTTTTCGTGGTGCTAATATTCAAAATATACTCAACTTTAAAAAAGATTATCCCGATTTAAAAGTATTTAAATTGGAACAAAATTATCGTAGTACAAAAATTATTGTTAAAGCTGCAAATAGTATCATCGCTAACAACAAAGCGCAGCTTAAAAAAGATGTTTGGACACAGAATGATGAAGGCGAAAAAATAGATGTATTGCGCGCGTTTACCGATAATGAAGAAGGGCAAATTATTGCCTCTTCTATCTTTGAAACTAAAGTAAATGAAACAGCCCAACACAGTGCATTCGCTATTTTATATCGTACCAACGCACAGAGCAGAGCCATGGAAGAAGCCCTGCGCAAGCAAAATATACCCTACAGGATTTATGGAGGCTTAAGTTTTTACAAGCGTAAAGAAATAAAAGATTTATTGGCTTATTGCCGTTTAACGATCAATCATAATGATGAAGAAGCGTTAAAACGTGTGATTAATTATCCAGGAAGAGGAATTGGCGATACTACAATTGATAAAATAATGGTGGCAGCTGCAAATAATAATACCTCGATGTGGGAAGTGTTGCTGCAACCTGCCTATTACCAAGTAAACATTAATCAAGGAGCAATTAATAAATTAGGCGACTTTGCCGAAATGATTAAAAGTTTTGCAGCCATTGCCAACACACAAACGGCCTTTGATGCGGGAAATCATATTGCCATGCAAAGTGGTTTGTTAAAGGAGCTATATAATGATAAAAGTCCTGAAGGGGTGAGTCGTTACGAAAATATACAAGAATTATTGAATGGGATGAAAGAGTTTTCGGAAAACGATGTACAAGATTTGGTGGTACAGGATGTAGAAACTCAAACACGTTTTTTGAAAGATTACATGCAAGATATTGCCTTGCTTACTGATGATTTGGATGATAAAGATGGTGATAACAATAAAGTTTCATTAATGACTATTCATGCTGCTAAAGGACTAGAATTTCCTTATGTTTATATAGTAGGCGTTGAAGAAAATTTGTTTCCATCGCAATTAACCATCAATAGCATTGAAGAATTAGAAGAAGAACGAAGGTTATTTTATGTAGCAATTACAAGGGCCGAAAAGCGTGCTACTATTAGCTTTGCAACCTCACGTTACAAATGGGGTAATTTAACCGCTTGCGAGCAAAGCAGATTTATTGAAGAAATAGATGCTGATTGTTTAAACTTTAAATTTGGAAAAAATAATGCCTCTTTAAATAATGGTTTTTTTGATGATGTAGATTTTTCGTCTTCCAAAGAAGGCTGGGGAAATCGTTATAAACAGCGGACAGACATTGGAACAAGTAAGTTTTCAAACAACGAAAAAACAGCAAAAACGCCTCCAAAACCTGCTTTTGCACCACCCAAAAATTTAACTAAGCTAAGCACAGCTGCAAACAAATCTGGCAGCGAAATACAGGGTGATGACACCCGTAATTTGGCCGTAGGAAACAATGTAGAACATCAACGATTTGGTTCAGGTACAGTTGAGTTAATTGAAGGCATTTATCCAAATCAAAAAGCAACAATTAACTTTGCAGAAGCCGGACAAAAACAATTGATTTTGAAGTTTGCAAAGTTGAAAATTTTAAGCTAGTGGTTTTTGAATGATTTTGTTGAAATCAATGGCTTAGCTTGAGGATGAACTAGTTCTGAAAATTTAAATTATTAACAGCAAGCATCATATTTAATTGTTGAAAAAATACATAAATTATTTACTTATACTTTTTGGCCTTGCCTATATTTTTATGCTCATCCATAAGAAAAAAACGTATTGGGATGCCATTCCTTATATGGGCGCTGTGCTTGCCATTGATGAAAAGGATAATGCCAAAATACATGAAAGCACTTATCAATTATTAAAAGAAAACACATCCATTGACGAACAGCAAAAATTAATTGATGGTCATCCTTTTTGCAAATCTATTTATGATCATCAAAATTATTTTGCCCAACAATTGCCATTTTTTCAGGTTAAATTTTTGTATGTGTATACTAGCTATGTATTTTATAAAATAGGTGTTCCCTTGTATGATGCCTTGTTTTTAGTAGTTTTAATTTCTAGCATTTTAATATTCACTATCACCTACAATTGGCTTAAAAAGTATCATGGCAATGGATTGTCGTTGTTGTTGTCTATATTCATATTTTTATGTTGGTTTAATATACGCAGTTTTATTATTTCTTCGCCAGATGCTTTGGCAGGCTTGTTTTTTATAGCAGCAGTTTATTTTTATTTGGAGAAAAATAAGTTGAAACTAAGCTATATATTCCTTTTTCTTGCAGCATTAACGCGACCAGATTATCTGTTTTTTGTAGTCTGTTTTTCTAGTATTGCTATTTTACTTTTGAAAGTAAAGCCTTCATTATTTGCAATAGTAACAACGTTTGCCTGTGTAGCAAGTGTGCTTTTAGTTTCCTATAATTATCAATATGATGGATGGCAAATGTTTTACCGATCTTTTGTCGACTTAACAGTTTCACCTCAGACTGAGGCAGGTAAATTTAGTGTTGATGTATATTTTAACGGCATGTCTAATGGGATTAAGCAGAGTCTGAGCCACAAGAGTACCTTTCTGTTTTTAATTACTTTGCTTTTCCCATTTTTTATTTTAAAAAAGTTGTCGATTGCCGAAAAAATTATTTTCTATGCTATTTTAACCAGTGTGATTGTCAGATTTTTCATACATCCCTGGTTAGAGGAAAGGTTTGTATTTATTTATATAGATATTTTTATTGTTGTTTTACTAAAGCATGTTGACTTTTCTAGATTCAAGAATAAAAATATAGTTGTGGCAAAAATTCTGTAATTATTGCCAACATAATGATTGATGAAAATCATTAAATTAATAATACCGATTACACTTTTAATTTAGTCAAATTGCAGGATGGCTTTATTGTGCTAATTTCAAGTAGTATCTACATTAACCATTGCATATTTATTTTGAGGGCCTTAGAAAAATAGTGTTTAGAATTAAAAGAACTACAACTAGTTTCAAACAAGTGTTTGCTCTCAAATGACACTTTCTATTTTATTAGGATTAGGCGTTCTTACATCAAGTTATTTCCCTTTAGCAAACCTTCCAAAAACACCCAGGGGCAGTTTTACTCCCGAAGTTGCGGGTAAAAACAATTCGCCAATTTCTAGGTTATCTTTTGCTTTATGTATCAAAAGATTCTCCAAAATCAAACTCGACAAGCCAAGGGAATAGGCATTTAAAATTAAAAAATGTTGGTCATCATGCAGCAGTTCCAACACATGACTTACCATTTCATTTAATTGCTCTTCTAACTTCCATTTCTCGCCATTGGGCCCATGTCCAAAGGCCGGCGGGTCTAAAATAATACCATGATATTTGTTTCCTCTTTTTAATTCGCGCTTCACAAATTTTAAAGCATCTTCAACCACCCATCTAATATCACTTAATTTAGAAAGTTGACTGTTTTCGTTGGCCCATGTTACAACTTGTTTAATGCTATCTACATGTGTAACATCTGCACCAGCTGCTTTGGCGGCCAATGATGCACCACCTGTGTAAGCAAATAAATTCAACACTTTGGGTGCAGCAATGCCAGCACTCTGCATGATCTGAATATGTTTAAAAATAAAATCCCAGTTAGCCGCTTGCTCCGGAAAAATACCAACATGTTTAAAGGAAGTTAATCCTAATCGAAATACAATATTGCCCTGTGTTTGCTGATGTTTTAAACCGTACGAAATTTTCCATTGCTCTGGTGCTTCTTTTAAATGTTGCCACTTGCCCGATGAGCTCGATGTTGAGGTAAATTTAAGATGAGCCCTCTTTTCCCATTCTTGCTGTGACCATTGTTTATCCCACACCGCTTGTGGCTCGGGACGAATAGTAATGTATTTTCCAAAACGTTCAAGCTTTTCGAAATTACCACAATCAAGTAATTCGTAATCGTTAAAATGTTGCGGACTTAGCGTAATAATTTTACTCATCTCTTTTAATTATATTAAACCAAAACTAAAGCCTTTATCTTTTAGAATTTGCAATAAAGTAGGCAATGTTTTTTTTACATTTTCCGATGCCTTAACACTATCATGCATCACAATAATGGCATCATTTTTTAAGTGTGCTGTTATATTTTTCAAGCACTGATTTTCATTTTTTTCGGGCAACCAATCATAGGCTAAAATGCTCCACATTACAATTCTATACTGCATTTTTAGTGCCTTTATTTGCTGTCTAGTTATTTTGCCATAAGGCGGTCTAAATAAAGGCTTTGGTTCACATTTGCAGCCCTGATTCTGTATTTCTTTTTCGCAATTTTGAATTTCTTGAAGATAATTTGTGGTACTTGTTTTCCAACCATTCACATGATTTTGTGTATGATTTCCTATTTGATGTTTTGAGGCCAAAATCTCTTTAAACAAAGTTGGTTCATTTGCTATATTTTTTCCAATACAAAAAAAAGTGG